>NZ_KQ959750.1:0-608 GCF_001552965.1 Corynebacterium sp. DNF00584
TATCAGGTGTCCACCAAACAGGGGTCAGGTCCGCTCTGCCATAGAGAATGAGCCTACACGCGACCATCTCTCCCAACAGAAAGTCTTCCGATGCGCACAGTCACACGCAACACCCTCGTCGCCGTCGCGGCAACCCTCGTGGTGACTGCCGTGGCCCTCCTCATCACCGTGCACGCCTTTAACCGTCTCGAGGTCTACTCCCTCACCTCCCAAGCGCACAGCCAGGACTACGAGCTCATCATTCACAACCCGGTGCTCTATACCTATAGCTTCCTGCCCGAGTAGCCTCTGCCGACCGCGACTTCACCGCTGCAGACCTTGTGTCACCCGCCCCTATGTTTTGCCACTGTGTCGGTAAAAGGCCATTTAGTTCTGCGGCTTACGGCCCAGTTGCGAAAAAGCTTCGACGGTTGACAGTGGTTTTTCTTGTCCGCACAGTGTGGCCGCTTCCGACTGTCTGATTCGTCGGGCCAAGAAAAGACGTGCCGAAGCGCGCCCTCGTCGTCATGGGCGCTAGAACTTCAACGAAGGCAGCCATCCTCAGGAGCCAGGCCGGTGCGACTTAGCCGCGTAGGCGTTGAAGTGTGAATGAGTCGTCCAAGAATCAG
>NZ_KQ959751.1:0-1063 GCF_001552965.1 Corynebacterium sp. DNF00584
TGGGTGGGCTTTTTTGTTTGCCTATTTGAGTATTCGAAACTATTGACGAACACATCTGGGGGTAGGTAAGCTTGTGAACGTAAGAATTGGAACACTCTATCTAAACCATTACTTCACACTCTCACTCACCGACAGGGGTAGCCCACATGACCACTCCTCCCGATAACACCACCAACCCACCACCACCAACCGAACCCACCGGCCCCTACTTCGCCCCCTTGAATCCCGCTGGCCCCTTGGGAGAATACGTCGCCATCCGCAACGAATTCTTCTGGAAGGCCATCCACCGCGTCCTGCCCACCCCCGGCGACGATGTCGACATCGCCTTTTCCACCCTCGCCCGCAATCTCGATGTCTCACGCGACCGCGCTGAGAAGCTCTACCACGGGGTGGCCCGCATGGCCTCACTGCCCAAGCTCGCCGCCCATCATGAGCGCGGCTGGTATCTCGATGACAACCGTCTCGTGGTGATTGGCCAGATGCTCATCGGCGTCGAGGACCATCTGTTTCATCTCATCGATGACGCACTCGTGCGGTTGTTTACCCCAACCCGGAAGAATCAAGTGTTGCCGGATACTGCACGTGTGCGCAAGGTCATCCGCGAAATCTTGTACCAGTACTACGACCTCACGCGCGATACCCCGGAGGACTGCGAGGACGACGGCACGCGCTACCGCATGGACCACCGCGGCCAGAACTCATTCCTTAACGTGCGGATGGATGGGGTCGACGCCGAGGCTATCCATGAGCACATCCGCAAGTACGCCAACGCCAATAATTGCTCGTTTACCAAGGCCATGGTCGACCTCATCCTGAACGGCTCGAAGACAACCGTGGTGGTCAACGTGTTCAAGCCGGAAGGTGAATCCATGGCGTATCTTCCCGAACACGGTGTGGTCACGTTGGACAACACGGACTTGGAGATTATTGAGCGCCAGCTCGGGCCTGACCGCGTGGAAGGCTATGTGCCCACTGCGGCACAAAGGGCGTTTATTGAGGCCCGTGATGGGACGTGTCGCCGCGCGCACTGTACGGTGCCGGCGAAGTACGCGCAGCTCGACCA
>NZ_KQ959752.1:0-1190 GCF_001552965.1 Corynebacterium sp. DNF00584
CGCGTGCGCGCGACAGAGTACCGGATTCCTGGGTGGGGTGCCAGGATCCCGCCGCGCAGCCTGTGGATAACTAGTTTTGTCGTTATGGTTATCCACAGATTGTGGCGCCTTGCTGGGGCTTGCCATTGCGCGGGGTTGACAAGGCTTCGTAGCGTGTGAGGCATGACAACTTCTCTCATCGACGACTACAAGCGCCACAACGTCGACTCTCTTAAGTCCGTGCGCGGGATGACGCGCACGCAGCTGTGGGATGCGGGCATCAACGACATTGATGCGTCGCTGTTCCTGCGGTTGGCCAAGGTGTACTGGGAGTCGGGCCACGCGCGTATCGACGAGGCGCGGGCGGCCGCGCGTGCGCGCAACCACGGGCTGCGGGTGCTGGAGAAGATCGAGAACTTGGCACAGAAATCCGATAGGCCGAATGACCTGCGGGTGATTTTGTGTGGCACGCTCGAAGGCGAGCTGGAGAAAGTCGCGGCCAAGCATATTACAAAGCCGAAGCCGGTCAACGAGGCGTCGGTGGCGTTTGGCAAGGACGGGCGTAACCGGTTGATCGTGCGCTCGGACGAGGGGTGGTTGATGGATTTCATTAACTCTCTGCCGGGCGTGGATGACGGCGGCCTGGAGGCGGTGTATGAGGGTTTGAAGCAGCACGCGAGGGGGAAGATGGGCCTGGCGGCGCCGCGGAAGATGCTGCACATTATCGTGCCGTTGCCTGTGATGGCGCAGCTGATTCAGGGTAATACGGAAGACATTAAGGTCCGGGCGTTGGATGGGACGTGGCGTACGGGTGAGGAGATCATGGCCGAGTTGTTGGAGGGCATTGGGCTGGCGACGTTTGTCAACGCCCGTAATGAGCCGGTGAAGCAGTACCGGCTGCAGCGGTATTTCAGCGCGGCGCAGAAAGAGTTGGCCGCGGCGGTGCAGCATGTGTGTCAGGATCCGGAGTGTCACCGGCCGTTTAACTTGTTGCAGGCCGACCACCTGGTGGCGTGGTCGAAGGGTGGGGAGACGAATATCGACAACATCCTCATGCTCTGCGAGTATCACAACATGAAGAAGCGGGATGGGGACGTCTATTACAAAGACGCCGAGGGTCGGTTCTGGAAGCGCCGGAAGTTCGGGCCGGACCTGCCTTGCACGAATAACTAGGAAAACCACGAAAACCCGCCCCGAGGGGCGGGCGATTC
>NZ_KQ959753.1:0-29826 GCF_001552965.1 Corynebacterium sp. DNF00584
GTACGGTGCCGGCGAAGTACGCGCAGCTCGACCATCGTGTGGAGTACGGGGATGGTGGTGAAACGTCGACGGATAATTTGATTGCTGTATGCCAGCATCATCACAACGCCAAGACGGACCGCCGGTGTGATTATCTCTTCGACCCCGTCACCGGCTTTGTGTACTGGTTGTTTGAAGACGGCACGTGGGAGTCGACGGAGCCGCAGGGGATTATGGCCCAGCGGTGGCGCCAGACCATTTCCCAGCGCACCGAACAGCTCGCCACCGAGCGCAACCTCATCCCGCTGCCCGAACCGGAGGAGACCAGTTTCGCAGACTAAAGAAGAACCCAGCCGGCAAGAGCCGCGCCGACCGCGACGGACCACGCCGGGGCCTTGAACCAGAGTGCTGCGAAGGCGGCCACAGCGATGAGAGCGGTGGCCCAGCCTGTCACGCCGTGGGTGATGATGGGATCCCAGAGCGCGTGGGTGAGCAGCCCGACGACGGCGGCATTGACGCCAGCGAAGGCGCCGCGCATGCGCGGAAGCGTGCGCCAGCGCGACCAGAAGTAGAGTCCCGCGACCATGAGGAGGGCGCCAGGAAGGAAGATCATCACGGTGCCGACGACTGCACCGAGGATTCCGCGATCGACGGCGCCGACGTAGGTCGCAAACGTGAAGAACGGCCCGGGTAAACCTTGGGCGATGGAGTAGCCGGCGAAGAACTCAGCGGGGTTCATCCATCCGGTGGCGACGAAGCGATCCTCGAGCAGCGGCAGGATGACGTGTCCGCCGCCGAAGACGAGGGCGCCGGCTTGGTAGAAGGCGTTCAGCCGTGTCGCCCACCAGTTCCCGGTGAGCGCGCCGGCGGCCAGCCCACCGAGCAGTGCGAAGAAGGCAAAGAGCGCGCTCCAACCGGCGCGGGCGGTGACGGGGCGCAGCTCGGGTGCGTCGGCGAGGTCGGGACGTCGGAGGAACGCGGCGCCGAGACCCGCTGCGATGAGGAGCGGGACTATGTGGGAAAGCCAGAACAGCGCAACGAAAGTGGCAATCGCAAGCGCCCACGTGAGTAGGGTAGAGAGCAGCTTGCGGGCCATGCCGTAGACGGCGTGGGCGACGACGCCTGCTGCGGCGGCGAGCAGACCGGTGAGGAAGGGGGTATCGGCAAGCTGGGCGTCGCGGAAGGCGAGGCCACAGACGGCCATGATGAGGGCCGAGGGCAGCGTGAACCAGAACCAGGCCGAAATAAACCCGGCCCAGCCGCCGCGATGGTAGCCGAGCGCCATGCCGACCTTGGAGCTGCCGGGGCCGGGCAGGAACTGCGAGAGCGCGACGAGGTCCGCATAGGACGACTCGGTGAGCCAGCCGCGCCGGCCGATGAACTCGGTCCGGAAATAGCCGAGGTGAGCCGCGGGGCCGCCGCAAGACGTCCAGCCCAGCGGGAAGAAGGAGCGCCGGATGTCTGCGGACATGTGGGTTAGTCCGGCTGGTTGACGAGCATGCCAGCGACGCGCTCGAAGTGGTCGGTGAGCATGTGACGGTAGGCCGGGGGAATGGTCTCCTCGTCGATCTGGGCGAGCGAGTTATTCATGAGCTCGAGCCAGCGCAGGGCGGCGGCGCGGTCCACATGGAAGTGGGCGTGCCGCATGCGCAGGGCTGGGCGGCCGCGGTTTTCGCTGAACTCCTGGGGCCCGCCCCAGTACTGCGCGAGGAACCACTTGAGACGGTTGTGTGCGCCCTCCATATCGTCTTCGGGATACATGGGCGCGAGGATGTCGTCGTCGGGCACCTGCGCGTAGAAGCCCGCGACGAGCTTGTCGAAGGTGGCGTCGCCGCCGATGGCGTCGTAGACGGACTCGGCGCTATTCGGCGTCGTCATAATTGGGGATTCCTTTGCCGTGGGGGTAGGGGGTATTGATGTCGTTCTTCTGCATATCTTCCCAGATCTCGCCCTGGATGAAGCGCTGAACCTGCCATTGGGCGCCGGGGAGGGTCTTGGTCACGATGCGCACGGTGGCATAGTCAGGCTCGACGCTCGAGACGCCGAGCATGTTTGGGGCCTCGAGGATGAGCCCGGAGACGGCTTCCTCGTCCGCCGCGCGTGCTGCCGATGCCGCGATGACGGCCTGGGCATCATCGATGTCGTTGGACAGGCTGATGGGTACCTCGATGCGGGCAATGGCGTAGCCATCAGAGTGGTTGGCGACGTGGAGAATCTCGCCATTGCGGACGTACCACAGCGCGCCGTCCATGTCGCGGACGGTGGTGATGCGCAACGTGATGTCCTCGACGTCGCCGAAGACGCCGTTGCCGAGATCGATGGTGTCGCCGATGCCGTACTGGTCCTCGAGGAGCATGAAGATGCCGGAGAGGAAGTCCTTGATAAGCGACTGGGCGCCGAAGCCGATGGCGACGCCCACGACGCCGGCCGAGGCGATGAGTGGGGCGACGTTGACGCCGATTTCGGCGAGGATGGTCATGGCGGCCCAGACCCAGATGACGATGGCGACGGCGGAGCGGGCGACGCCAGCGAGCGTCTTAATGCGGGAGATACGGCGTTTCTCGTGCGTCTCGTCGAGGGAGCGCAGTTGGGCCTGTTGCTTGGACTTGGGCTTGCGTACGTTGCGTAGCAGCGGCGGGCGCGAACCGTTCGAGCTCTGCGCTTTGCGTGCGAGCTTGTCGATGAGCCGGCGCGAGAGCCAATGCAGAACGAGCGCAATGAGAATGATGAGCAGGATCTTCAGAGGCTTTTCCACGAGCCAGGCACGGGTATCGGGATTGGACCACCACGAGTTAACCGCGGTGACGGTGTCGGTTGCAGTGTTTTTAGCGAGAATCATCGTCCGCCTAGTGTACGCCAGGGTGAATATAAAAGGCGGAAAGGTACGCGAAAAATGGACAGCTTGGTCTAGGCTTGCGTGCATGACTGAGCCGAGCAACCACGAGCGCCGCGCACAACTCGCGCGCGGCTTCCATTCCCGTGCCATCCACGCCGGATACCAGCCGGATAGCCATATGGGTTCTATCAACGTGCCCATCTACGCGTCCACGACGTTCGAACAAGACGGCTTGGCGCAACTGCGTGGCGGCTTCGAGTATGGACGCGTGGCTAACCCGACCGTGCGTGCTCTGGAGAAGACGCTCGCCGCGCTCGAGGACGCGCAGTACGCGCGCGTGTTCTCCTCTGGCATGGCGGCCGTGGATACGCTTCTGCGCATCATCCTGCGCCCGGGCGCGCACGTCATCCTCGGCAACGACGCTTATGGCGGCATGTACCGCCTGCTCCACAATGACTACGGCGATTGGGGCGTCGAGCTCAGCATCGTCGACACTACCGACGTGCAGGCGGTGCGCGCGGCCATCAAGGACAACACGAAGCTCATCTGGCTGGAAACGCCTACGAACCCGGCGACGAACATTACGGATATCGCGGCCGTTGCGGCGGTGAAGGGCAACGCTGCTGTTGTTGTGGATAACACCTTTGCGACCCCGTACCTCCAGAACCCGTTGGCGCTCGGTGCGGACCACGTGCTCCACTCCACCACGAAGTATCTGGGTGGGCACTCGGACGTCCTCGGCGGCGCGGTCGTGACCAATGATCCGGAGATGGACGAGCGCCTGCTTTACTTCCAGGGCAATACGGGCGCGGTGGCCTCGCCGTTTGATGCGTACCTCACTGCACGGGGTATCAAGACGCTTGCGGTGCGCATGGACCGCCACTGTCAGAACGCTCAGGCGGTGGCCGAGTTCCTTGCGGCGCGCGCGGAGGTGAAGCAGGTGCTCTATCCGGGGCTGGCGTCGCACCCGGGCCACGAGCTGGCGGCGAAGCAGATGCGCGGATTCGGCGGCATGATGTCGGTGCGCTTCCACAAGCCCGAGCATGCGACGCAGTTCTGTCTCAACACGCGGCTCATTGCTCTCGCAGAATCGCTGGGCGGTGTCGAGTCGCTCGTGGAGCATCCGCAGCGCATGACGCATGTGTCGGCGGAGGGCTCCGAACTCGTGCCGCCGGCGGACCTTGTGCGTCTGTCGATCGGCATCGAGGATAGTGAGGACTTGCTCGAGGATCTGCGCCAGGCGCTCGACGCTTTAGACTAGATTAAATGTCTCTTAATCTCGCTCGGATGGCTGGCATGACACCTGGCCGGTCTATATCTCACCGAGTGGATTGCGTAGAGATTTCTAAGCCTTTAAATCTTGAACTTAAGGCAGTTTTAAGCGGGCCTTAGTTAGGGGGATCATTTTTTATTGGCTATTCTTAATGCGTGACTGCTATCCAACGACGCAAGCCCGCATACTTGCTCATCTCTGACGCATTGCGCGAGAAGATTGAGACAGGCCAGCTGCGCCCCGGAGACCGCTTACCCACTGAGCGAGAGCTGGTTCAGGAGTTCGGCGTGGCCCGCATGACAGTTCGTCATGCCTTGGACATCCTTCAAATTGAGGGACTCATTGATCGTCGCCGCGGTCGCACAGGTGGAACCTTCGTACGGTCCATTCCGCCGGTCGCCGAGCTCACGACGCTCGACGACATCTACCCGCAGCTCAGCAGCCGCGGAACCGCGCTGCAGACGCGCGTTCTCGATTTCCAACGCACCACTGCTCCGCGCCATATCGCGGCGCAGCTGGAGATCGACGACAACGACGAAGTGTGGGCGCTGTGGCGCCTGCGCTCCACGGAGCTGTCTCCCGTGAGCCTTGCCATGCACTACCTGCCGGTGGAGTTCTTCCCGGACCTCGCAAGCAGCGATCTGGAAGGCATGATGAACAGTCTGGGCGTGCTCAAGCGCGAGCTCGTCACCCCGGCGTTGCCCACCGAGGACGAGCAGTCGCTCCTGCTCATCGGCCGGACACAGCCGGTGCTGCGCCTTTCCCGTACGGTGTGGGGCAGCGAAGGGCGCGTCGTCGAGCATTCAGAAGAGACCTTGCGTTCCGATGCCGTCACGGTCGCCGTCGTCGTCGGCGACAGGCCCGCCGCAACGCTCGAGTCTGTCTAGAACGGCAGCAGTCCCGCCGACGAGCGCCGCAGCGGCCGGCGAGAGGGGAGTCGATGATCCCACGCGGCCCCCAGTACATCAGGACGCGTCAAACCTGCGGTTGCGCAGTGCGCGGGCGACGCGGTCGCGGTCCTCGGTGACGCTGCGACGCAGGCCACCGGGCAGTTCGCGCGCGAGGAACTCATCGGCACGCTTGAGGCCTTCCTCTGTGACGTCCCAGCGAGGGAACAAGCCGGAGACGGTGGTCTGTGCGACCTCGGAGGACTGCGCGCCCCAGATCTTCTCCGCGACGTCGTAGAACTCCGCGGTGGGCAGGAGCGCCTCCGAGCCCGGTGACGTGAGACCCGCCAGCTTGGACTCGAGCTCGCGGTTGCCCAGGTCGCCGGCGACGATCTCGTCGTAGACCGCGCGCTTATTCTCCGGCGTGTTGACGGCCGCGCGGGCGCGGATGGCGCCCTGGACGCCGAGTGCCGAGTTATCGCGCTTAAGCTCCAAAGTCACCGCGTCCTCCATGTCCTCGCCAGCCGCCGCCAACGCTGCGAGTGCCTTCCAACGCAAGCCCTGGTCCTCGGAGTCGGCGAGGAGGCCCTGCAGGTAGGAACGGGCGGCATCGGAAAGCTCGAGCGAGGTGAGCGCCTGAGCGAAGATGAGGGAGCGCTGTGCGTCCGGGTTCTGTGCGCCGTCGAGCAGGGCAGATGCAAGGGTCTCATCGCTCGCTGCCCAGGCGGGATCGGCGTATTGCCGCTGGGCGGATACCGCCTGGATAAGGATGCGTTCGAGGACGGCGAGCTCCGTCTCTGCGGACGCACCGCGGGCGACGAGCGCCACGAAGTCGCGGGCGCGCATGGTGCCGCCGCGGGTCATCTCCCACGCCGCGGACCAGCACAGCGTGCGGGCCATGGGATCGACGAACTTGTCGATGTTCTCGATAGCGAACGCGAGCGAGTCCTCATCAAACTCGATAAGTGCGTACGTGAGGTCGTCATCGTTGACGAGGACGAAGTCTGCCTTCTCGGCGCCAATGAGGGCGTCCACCGACGTGGAGGCACCATCGATATCGAGTTCTTCGCGGCGGACACGGGTGACAGCCCCGTCGACCACGTTGTAGAGGCCGACCGCGAGGCGGTGCGTGCGCAGCGTGTCGCCGGACTGTTCAACAGAGAATGAAGCATACTTGCCGTCCTCCACGGTAAAGGCAGGCTTCACCGTGTTGACGCCCGTGGTCTTGAGCCACTGCTGCGCCCAGAAGGACAGGTCGCGACCAGAGGCCTCCTCGAGGTGCTGCAGCAAATCGGAGAAGGTCGCGTTGCTGAACGCATGCGCGGCGAAGTGACGGCGTACGCCTGACAGGAAATTCTCGCGGCCGACGTAGGACTGCAGCTGCTTCAACGTCGAGGCGCCCTTGGCGTAGGTGATGCCGTCAAAGTTCTGCTCGACGGTTTCGATATCAGACGCATCCGTGGAGATGGGGTGCGTGGTGGGCAGCTGATCCTGCTGGTAGGCCCAGGACTTCTCCACGTTGGCGAAGGTGACCCAGGCGGTGTCGTACTGGGTTTCCTCCGCCTGGGAGATGGCCGCGGACCAGGTGGCAAACGACTCGTTGAGCCACAGGTCGTCCCACCACTCCATGGTCACGAGGTCGCCGAACCACATGTGGGCGAGCTCGTGGAGGATGGTGTCCGCGCGGCGCTCGTACTTGTAGTGCGTCGCCGGCGAGGTGAAGACGTACTCGTCGCGAATGGTCACGCAGCCGGCGTTCTCCATCGCACCCGCATTGAATTCCGGCACGAAGATCTGGTCGTACTTGCCAAACGGGTAGGCGTAACCGAAGTTGCGGTGGTAGAAGTCGAAGCCCTGCTTGGTCTCCGTGAACAGGCGCTCGGCGTCGAGGGAGTCCTTGAGGGACTGGCGGCAGTAGATGCCCAGCGGCACCGTGAGTTCCTGCGCGGGCTGGCCCTCCGGGTGCTCCGTAAGCGTGCCCTCCCACACATCCGAGACGCGGTAGTAGGGACCCGCGCACACGGCAACGAGGTACGTGGAGAGCGGGTAGTCGATCTCGCAGCGCCAGCGAGTTCCATCAAATTCAACGGGGCCATTGGTGATGATCGTCCAGTCGCTCGGGGCCGTAAAGGACAGCGAGTACGTCGCCTTGAGGTTCGGCTGGTCGAAGCAGGCGAAGACGCGCTTGGCATCGGCCGTTTCGAACTGGGTGTAGAGGTACGGCTGGTTATCGGCCGGGTCCACGAAGCGGTGCAGGCCCTCGCCGGTGCGCGAGTAGGTGATGAGTGCATCGACCTCGAGGACGTGCGCGCCCTTCTTCAGCTCCAGCGGAATGCCGTAGGTGGGGTCGTACTCGAAGTCGATGGCCTCGCCATCCAAGGTTGCGGTGGCAGAATCCCCACGCAGATCGATGAACGTGGAGCCGTCCTCCTTCGCCGTAAACGATACGGTGGTGCGGGAGCGGAACTGCTTCTCGCCGGTGATATCAAGGTCTACGTCGTAGTGCTCAACTGTGACGAGGGCTGCGCGGGCCTGCGCCTCCGAGCGGGTGAGATTAACCGAGGTCATTGGGGTTCCTCCGAAATTTTGTGTGAAAAGTAACGCTACCCACATTAGTCTGGGGGAACGATAACGCACACCATTTTTTAGGAGAAATAATGCAGACCGTTACCTTCTGGTTCGATTGCACCTGCCCGTTCGCGTGGGCCACGTCCCGCTGGATGAAGGAAGTGGAGAAGGTCCGCGATATTAGCGTCGAGTTCAAGCCCATGTCGCTCTCCGTCCTCAACGACGGCCGCGACCTGGACCCGGACTACATGGAGATGATGAAGGCGAATTGGGGCCCGGCCCGCGTCGCCGCGAAGATCATGCTCGAAGCCCCGGAGAAGATCGACGCCTACTACACCGCCATGGGCACCCGCATCCACGGCGCCGGCGAGGGCGGCAAGAAGGGCTACGGCGCCTACGACGACATCATCACAGCCGCGCTTGCCGATGCCGCCCTTCCCGCAGAGTTTGCTTCCGTCGCCAATACGGAGGAGGTCGACGAGGACCTTCGCACGTTCCACCATGAAGGTATTTCCGAGGTCGGCGACGACGTCGGCACCCCGGTGGTCAAGCTGGGCGATACGGCCTTCTTCGGCCCCGTCATTACCCGCATTCCGACCGGCGAGGAGGCCGGCGAGATTTTCGATGCCGCCGTGCGTCTCGCGCAGTACCCGTACTTCTTCGAGATCAAGCGCACCCGCACCGAAATGCCGCAGGTGCGCGACAACTAGCGCTTACGCGCTCGACATGCTGCGGTGGCGAGGATGACCACCACGATGACCGTGCAGGGTAGCGAGGGCAGGCCCGCGATGTTGATAATCGGCAGGGTCTGCTGCGCCTGGTATTCCTCCCACGCGGCCAGCACCCAGCTCGCCCAGGACGCGGTGCCGATGAGTCCCACGATGAAGGCGACCAAGAGCTGGGCGTGGGTGCGTGCGCCCTTGTCAAAGCGCTTGCTGAACAGTGCGTAGCCTACGGCGACCACGAGGCCTAGGTTGGCGAGCGTGGCGAGGACCCAGCCGATGAGAAATCCCCGATAGTTGGGCAGGCTCGTGACGATGAGCGTCCCGATCCCCGCAGCGAAGCACACGGCGAAGAGGATGAGCGTGGTCGTGAGGTAGCGCGTCATGACACTTACGTTTACCGCAATGTTTGAGTTTGCGCAGCGGAACTGAGCGGGTGCGGTACCATCGTGGTCATGCGCGTATATCTAGGAGCAGACCACGCAGGGTTCGAGACGAAGAATGTCATTGCTGAACACCTGAAGAACCAAGGCCACGAAGTTATTGACTGTGGCGCCCACGCTTATGATGCCGAGGATGACTACCCGGCATACTGCATCGACGCCGCCCAGCGCACCGTCAACGATCCGGGTTCGCTCGGCATCGTGCTCGGTGGCTCCGGCAACGGCGAGCAGATTGCTGCGAACAAGGTGAAGGGTGCTCGTTGTGCCCTCGCGTGGTCCCCGGAGACCGCCCGCCTTGCACGCGAGCACAACAACGCTCAGCTCATTGGCATCGGTGGCCGCATGCACTCCGAGGAAGAGGCACTCGCCATCGTCGACGCTTTCCTCGATCAGGAATGGTCCCGCGCCGAGCGCCACCAGCGCCGCATCGACATCCTCGCCGAGTACGAGCGCACCGGCATCGCCCCGGAGCTTCCAGAGGCCTAATCGCCCCGAATATGACTCAAGCGCCAGCTTTCGCTGGCGCTTTCGTCGTTTTCCGTGCGTGGCAGTGGGTTTTATCATTTCGACGTCCCCAAACGGCACGAGGCTTAGCTTTGGGTTTGTTGCGTTTCGAGGGGTCTGAGTCGGCCTGAAGCGCCATAAACCCAAAGCTAAGGGGGCCTCCAAGAACCCTGGCGCTTGTGTTGACTTGGGGGACGGGGCTTAGAAGTCGAAGTCCATGTCGAACAGGCCGCCGCCGTCTCCGTCGCCGCCACCAAAGAGGCCGTCGAAGAAGCCGCCGCCATCTTCGCCGCCGCCCATGTCTCCGCCGCCCATGTCTCCCATGTCGCCGCCGCCGTCCCAGGCGCCGGACTCTGCGGCTGCGGCCGAGTAGCCAATACCGGACATGCCCGCGAACATAGCGTTAAACATCATGGAGTAACCCATCATCCACACACCGGTGCTCAGAGCATCGGCCCACCATGGACGCGAGTACCAGCCAGCGGGGACCGGACGGCCAGCGACGGTGCCGCCGGGGTAGTAGTTCGGGGTATTCGCCGAGGCGTACGGCGAGGCGGTAATCGTCTGGCCGTCCTGGAGCTCGACCGTGCGCTCCTCCGTGACGCGGCCAGCCTGACGCTGACCCTCGAGCGGCGGGAGCTGCGGGCCGGAAGGCATTCCCATGATCTCGCGGGCGGCATTGACGTAGTGCAGGCCCTCGAGCGCGGACTCGCGCGCGAGGTTCGCCTGCTTGGTCGTCGTGGCGCTGGCGAGTGCGGAATTCGCCGCAGTGAAACGCTCCGAAGCATCAGCCATCGCCTGCTGAGAGGCGGTGTCCGTGCCGGAGAGGTTCATGACCTGGCCGCCGAGGCGCTCGGTCCAGCGGCGCGCGTCTGCGATTGCGTCCTCAAAGCTCTGCTGCTCGATGGCCGCGGTGTTCTTCTTCGAACGGCTCGAGACAAACCACACTGCGCCTCCGACGGCCGCGAGGATAATAATGAGGCCCGTCATGTTGTAGACCACTCACTCCCATGTACTTAAAAGTATGTTCTTCCTGCCCACTATAACGATTAGCTGGGTTCCTGAGTTCCCGTTTTCTCAATTCCACGTGCCATGCGTTAAAGTGTTGAGCAGCACGTTACGCGCACGCGTTTGACGGCATGGGAATGTCGTATAGTGGCTAATACCTCAGCCTTCCAAGCTGAAGACGCGGGTTCGATTCCCGTCATTCCCTCCAACTTTCAACCCCGGTTTCGGCCGGGGTTTTGGCGTATTCTAGGCCGCATGACTGTACCGAATATCAAGTTAAACGACGGAAATACTATCCCTCAGCTGGGCTTTGGTGTGTTTAAGGTCGACCCAGAGCAGACCGCGGAACTCGTGGCCGAGGCGCTGCGCGTGGGCTACCGCCACATCGATACCGCAGCCATCTACGGTAACGAGGAGGGCGTGGGCCAGGCCATCGCCGAGTCCGGCATCCCGCGCGAGGAGCTGTTCATAACCACGAAGCTGTGGAATGACCGCCAGACCGACGCCGCCGCGGCGCTGGACGAGTCACTGCGGAAGCTGGGCCTCGACTACGTCGACCTCTACCTCATCCATTGGCCGACCCCGGAGAAGGACACCTTCGTCGAAGCGTGGAAGCAGCTCATCGAGCTGAAGAAGGCCGGCAAGGTCAAGTCCATCGGCGTCGCGAACTTCGAGCTCGGCCACATTGAGGAACTCGAGCTCAATACCGAGGAGACGCCAGCCGTCAATCAGGTCGAGCTGCATCCGTACCTTCAGCGTTGGCGCGAGCTCGACGGCATTCGTGCACACGGCATCAAGATCGAGTCGTGGGGTCCGCTGGGTCAGGGCAAGACCGACATTATGGAGCAGCCCGAGGTCACCGGTCCGGCCGAGGCCCATGGTGTCACCCCAGCACAGGTGCTTATTCGCTGGCAGCTGCAGAATGGCGTAATCGTCTTCCCGAAGTCCGCGCACAAGGAGCGCATCGCAGAGAACTTCGACGTCTTCGGCTTCGAACTCACCGAGGACGAGATGGCGGGTATCACGAGCCTGGATCGCGGCGAGGACGGCCGCGGCGGCCCGCACCCGAACGACTTTAACTAGTCCATCCGGCGACGATAGCCTCGAGCGCTGGGAAGTCCGGCGCAAAGAAATCCGCGTCGTCGAACTCGGGCTGGCTGCCGTGGCCCCAGCCCACGAGCGCCGTCGCGATGCCGAGTGGGCGGGCGCCCTCCGTGTCGTGGGAGCGGTCGCCGATCATGAGGATCTTGGACTCGTGGCCGCGTAAGTCCATGGAATCAAGGACCCACTCGATGACCTCGCGCTTGCGCTTGCGCGTGCCGCCCTCGTCGTCGGCGCCGCCTATGAAGTCGAAGTGCTCGAGGACACCCAACTGGTCCAGGATGAGTGTGGTGACGGTGTCGCCCTTGCTTGTCGCCGTGCACAGCGTGTGGCCCGCCGCCTTCCACCGAGGTAGGGCGTCCGCCCAGCCCTCGTGGAGCGTGGTCCACTTCCACCCCGACGTGTCATACACCTGGTGGAATGCGGCGTAGATACGCTCGACGGCATCGGAAGCATAGCCCCAGGCCGCGAGGGTATCGCGCAGTGGGGGCCCGGGGAGCCGGTGGAGCTGGGCATCGGAAGGCTGGGGCAGGCCGAGCTCATCCATGGTCGCGCGGATGCACGCGGCGATGCCGGGATAGGAGTTGACGAGCGTGCCGTCGACATCGATAAATAAAATCGCCATGTTTGCCAGACTAGCTGCCGGTTTCCGCAAACGGCGCTACACCCAGTAGACTTGCGCGATGAACCCGTTTCGGCGGGTCGCGGGACGTGGCGCAGTTTGGTAGCGCACCTGCTTTGGGAGCAGGGGGTCGCAGGTTCAAATCCTGTCGTCCCGACGTAAAAGAAGGGGTCCAAGACGAAGAGTCTTGGACCCCTTTAGTACACTTGTGAGCCGTACATTCTACTAACTACCCGCAGGAGAGTTTTCCGTGAAGACCACCGTCGACAAGCTGAGCGATACTCGCGTCAAGCTGACCGTTAACGTTCCGTTCTCGGAGCTGGACAAGGAGATCGCGCAGGCTTACGCTGCCATCGCGCAGCAGGTCTCGATCCCGGGCTTCCGTAAGGGCAAGGCGCCGCGCCAGCTTATCGATGCGCGCATCGGCCGCGGCCCCATCCTCGAGCAGGTCGTCAACGACATGCTGCCTACCCGCTACGAGCAGGCCGTCGTTGAAAACGACCTCAAGGTCATCGGCCAGCCGGAGATCGACATCACCAAGATCGAGGACAACGACGTTGTCGAGTTCACCGCTGAGGTCGACGTCCGCCCGGAGATCGAGGTTCCGGACTTCTCCAAGATCGCCGTCACCGTTCCGGCCATCGTTGCTGACGATGCCGCCGTGGACGAGGCTCTGGAGAACCTCGCCGAGCGCTTCGGTGAACTCAAGGACACCAAGCGCAAGATGAAGACCGGCGACTACGCCATCATCGACATCACCGCCGAGATCGACGGCAAGAAGATTGAGGACGCGTCCACCGAGGGCCTGTCCTACCGCATCGGCGACGACGACCTCATCAAGGGCCTCGACACCGCACTGCGCGGCATGAAGACCGACGAGGACAACGAGTTCACCGCTGAGATCAACTCCGGCGAGCACAAGGGCGAAGAGGCCACCATCAAGGTCCACGTCGTTCAGTCCAAGGAGCGCAAGCTGCCGAACCTCGACGACGAGTTCGCTCAGATGGCGTCTGAGTTCGACACCATCGAGGAGCTGCGCGAGGCCACCAAGGGCCAGGTCGAGGAGTCCAAGAAGTCCGAGCAGGCTGCTGCCATCCGCGACGAGGTCCTCAAGGCTGCCATGGAGCAGGTGTCCTTCGAGCTGCCGCAGTCCATCGTGGACGAGCAGGTTCACGCTCAGCTGCACCAAGTCCTGGGCCAGCTCGCACACGACGAGAAGGCTCTTGCCCAGCTGCTCGAGGCACAGGGCACCACCCGCGAGGAGTTCGACAAGGAGTCCCGCGAGCAGGCTGAAGAGTCCGTGCGCACCCAGCTGTTCCTGGACGCCGTCGCTGACAAGGAAGAGCCGGAGGTCTCCCAGCAGGAGCTCACCGATCACATCCTGTTCACCGCACAGTCCTACGGCATGGACCCGAACCAGTTCATCCAGCAGATCCAGTCCAACGGCCAGATCGGCAACCTGTTTGCCGACGTCCGCCGTGGCAAGGCACTCGCGGCCTCCATCTGCCGCGTTGATGCTAAGGACGAGGACGGCACCAAGGTCGACGTCGAGCAGTACTTCGGCGAGATCGAAGAAGACGAGGAGACCGCAGCGAACGCTGAGGATTAATCCTTCACGCTGAAAGCCCGGGCTGCAGCCCGGGCTTTTTGCATGCCTACGCGGCTGGCGTAACGCTTATAGCGAACAAGGCCCTTTCGAGGGGTTCTTGGCGACCAAAGCGCGGTAGGGTGGTGCCATTGGCTTTTCGCGTCGCGGTTTTCGCTGCGGCGGCAAAGCGGAAAAGAACACGTACGAAGGAGACTGATTAGAAGTGTCTGACATCACTATGACGGCACCGGGCGCAGGCATGAACCTGGGCGATAGCGTCTACGAGCGCCTGCTGCGCGAGCGCATTATCTTCCTGGGCACCCAGGTGGACGACGAGATTGCGAATAAGCTGTGCGCACAGATCCTGCTTCTGTCGGCTGAGGATCCCACTCGCGACATTTCGCTCTACATTAACTCCCCGGGCGGTTCCGTCACGGCCGGCATGGCCATCTACGACACGATGAAGTACTCGCCGTGCGATATCGCCACCTACGGCATGGGCCTGGCTGCCTCCATGGGCCAGTTCCTGCTCTCCGGCGGCACGAAGGGCAAGCGCTACGCTCTGCCACACGCACGCATTATGATGCACCAGCCGTCTGCTGGCGTGGGTGGCACCGCTGCCGATATCGCCATCCAGGCCGAGCAGTTCGCCGCCACCAAGCGCGAGATGGCCGAGCTCATCGCTGAACACACCGGCCAGACCTTCGAGCAGATCACCAAGGACTCCGACCGCGACCGCTGGTTCACCGCGCAGGAAGCCAAGGACTACGGCATCGTCGACCACGTCATCGAGTCCGCTCAGGGCCCGCTGTCCAACCTCTAAACCGGCACGCATTCTTTTAGAAGGAGAATCTTTTATGTCTAACTTCCAGATGCCGAACTCCCGCTACGTGCTGCCGTCCTTTATCGAGCAGTCCGCCCAGGGCACCAAGGAGACCAACCCGTACTCCAAGCTCTTCGAGGAGCGCATTATCTTCCTGGGCACCCAGGTCGATGACACCTCCGCCAACGACATCATGGCGCAGCTGCTCGTCCTCGAGTCCCAGGACCCCGACCGCGACATCACGATGTACATCAACTCCCCGGGTGGCTCGTTCACCTCGCTGATGGCCATCTACGACACCATGCAGTACGTTCGCCCCGACGTGCAGACCGTCTGCCTGGGCCAGGCCGCGTCCGCCGCCGCTGTGCTGCTGGCCGCCGGTGCCCCGGGCAAGCGCGCAGCCCTGCCGAACTCCCGCATCCTCATCCACCAGCCGCGCACGCAAGGCACCCAGGGCCAGGTCTCTGACCTCGCCATCGAGGCTGCCGAGATCGAGCGTATGCGTCGCCTCATGGAGGACACGCTGGCCCGCCACACCGGCCGTACCTCCGAGCAGGTCCGCCAGGACACCGACCGCGACAAGATCCTCACCGCGCAGGAAGCCGTCGAGTACGGTCTCATTGATACGGTGTTTGATTACCGTAAGCTCAACGCTTAAGCGCTAAGACACAAGGGCGGCCTTCGGGCCGCCCTTTTTTAGATCTCCCGCAGTGCTGCCTGAATGCGAGCTGGCACTGGGTAGCGCCGCTGCGTCGCCAGCGTTCCCCACAACCATGGCCAGCGTGGAGCTGCCGATGCCCGCAACCATCGCGTCCCAGCCCGTCGCAGCGTCGAGGCCCAGGGCATTCCACCCCACGGACACCACAGCACCAGTGAGCATGGAGGCGAGCGCGCCCGCCTTATTCGCCTTGGGCCACCACACCGCACAGATATAGGACGGCGCGAACGCGGAGCCAAGCACAGTCGCGGCAAACGTGATGAGCGAAAGAACGGTGGGCGGCTGCCAGAGCGCGACGGCGATCCCGGCCGTGGCCAACACGAGAACCGTCCAGCGTGCGGCCCCGCCGCGGGGGAGCAGGTCGCGCGCCACGATGGTCGAGGCCTGGAGCAGCAGCGCGTCGGCCGTCGACATGATGGCCGCCATGACCGCGGCCATGACGACGCCCACCGCACACCCGGGCAGGACCTTCTGCGCGACGGCGAAGATGGCGGTTTCCGGATCCGCAAGGTTGGGTACCAGCAGCAGGGCGAAGAGCCCCACGAGGTAGGGTGCTGGCACGAAGACGAGATTGAAGAGCACGGAGTAGACGCTGGCCTTACGCGTGACGGCCGGGTTCTTCATCGCCATGTGGGAGACCACGACGTGCGGCCAGCCCATGTACCCGATCGAGAAGATAAGTAGCGCGCCGAGAATCGTGCCCCACTGGCCGCGGTACTCGAGGTCCGCGCCGAACATGGTGAGCAGATTCGGGTTCAACTCGGCGATGCTCGCGTGCCCAGCGCTGAGGCCGCCGACCGCGCGGACTGTGGCGATGAGGATCCAGGTCATACCCACGACCATGACGAGCGCCTGGGCGAAGTCCGTGTACGCCACCGCGAGGTAACCACCCAGGAACGTGTAGGCGACGATGACGCCTACCGCGATGAGCAGCGCTGTGTTGAACGGCAGTCCGGTCACCGATGCAAGACCCGCGCCGCCTGCGATGAATTGGCCGAGCAGGTAGAGGAAGAGCGCGCCCACCGCGAGGACGGCGCCCACGCGGCGCACGAGCTGCGAGTCATAGCGGTCGCCCAGGTACTCGATGGAGGAAATAGACCCGAGCTTGTGCGAGAGCGTGCGCATGCGCTTGCCTAGCACAGAGAGGTTGAGCAGGCCGCCGCCCAAATCGCCCAGGGCGTACCACATGCCGTAGTAGCCGGAGGTGTAGCCGAGAGCCCCGGCGCCGGCGAACATGTAGCCGGACATCGAGGTTGACTGGAGGCGCAGCGCCGTGACAGCCGGGCCGAGGCGCCGCCCACCCAGCAGGTACTCCTCATCGCTCGCGCCGGTCCGGCGCGCGGCCCAGAGGCCGATGCCGAGCATGACCACGAAGTAGCCAATGAGGAAGGCAACGGCGGCGCTCATGCCTGCCCATCCCAGTCGCGGCTGCGAAGCAGGAAGACGCCGGCGAAGATCAACCAGGCGGCGGGGACACCCGTCATGACAAGCAGGGTTGCCCAGGGTAAACCGAACATGGCACACGACTCCTTGTGTGCTATCGCATAAGAATGGGATAGAAGTCTACGCCTCGTACGGCGGCAGAATCGCTTCGGGGGTCTCCGGCAGCACCTGGCCGCCGTCGATGATGAGGGTTTGGCCCGTGATGTAGCCGGCTTCGCGGGAGGCGAGGAACGCGGCGGCATTGCCGATATCGCGCGGGTCGCCCAGGCGGTGCATGGGGATGGCGCGGGTCATCTCGGCGAGGTACTCCTCGCCCTGGCCTTCGAGGCCCTCCGTCAGGATGTTGCCCGGCAGCACGCCGTTGATGGTGATGCCGTCGCGGGCGACCTCGAGCGCGGCGGAACGCATGAAGCCCTGCTGCGCGGCCTTGGATGCGCCATAGTGTGCCCAGCCGGGGAAGCCCGTGTGGGAGCCGGTGATCGAGGTCGTGATGACAATGCGGCCGTAGCGCTGTGCTTTCATATGCGGCAGCGCCTCCTGCACCACGGTGAACGTGCCATGCGTATTGATGGCGAACATCGCGTCCCACTGCTCATCCGTCATGGTCTCCAGCGGCGCGTTGGGGAACACACCCGCGTTGGAGCACACAATGTCGAGGCGGCCGAATTCCTCGACGACGGAGTCATAGAGCGCGCGGACCGTCTCACGCTTGGTCACGTCGACGAAGCGCGAGTGCGCACCCAGTGATGCGGCGGTGTCAGCCGCGGCCGACTCGTTGAGATCAGCGATGACGACGGTGGCACCAGCCTCGCACAATGCGGAGGCGATGCCCTTACCAATGCCCGTCGCGGCACCGGTGACGACTGCAATCTGATTATTAAGGGAGAACATGCCTTCAGGCTAAACCAGAACGCGCTCGCGCGCAGGAGTCGTGTGAACCTTACGGTACTCCCGAATTCCGCGCAGGCACACACCGCCCGCAACGGTGAGTACCGCGAAGAGAACGTAGAGCGCAAACGGCGTCCACCCTGCGTCGACGAGGTAGCCCACGAGGATGGGCGAGGCCGTCGTGGCCACGCGCACGACGCCAATGGCCGCTCCCATCGCCGAGGCACGCAGCGCGCCGGGATAGGCCGCCGGGACCACGGTGTAGAAGCCCGTGATGCAGCCGTTCAAAAACATGCCCGCCACGACGCCGAGGACGAGCATCGCCAGCGGCGCGCCCGACAAAGAGATGAAGGCCACGAGCACGACCGCCGCCGCGAGGCAGCAACCGATGAGTAGGCGCTGAGCGCGAATGCGCGTCGTGAGCGTCCCGAAGGCAAGCGAGCCCAGCGTGCCGCCCACAGAGAGCATGATGCCGCCCAGGATGCCCTGCTCGGCGCTGAGCCCGGCGGTATCGAGAAGCTTGGGTGTCCACTGCGACGCGAAACCGAACGCGGACGAGCCGAGGGCGAAGGCTACCCATAGGCGCAGCGAGATGGGGCGCCAAGCGGGGGAGAGGACGTCGCGGAGGGAGGCATCGGAAGGCTGAGCGGGCGCCACAATGATGTCGGAGCCGAGACCCAAGCGCAGGGCAAGGCGACGCACACCGGCGGAGTCGCCCCGCGCGGCCAGGAAGTCGGGGGACTCAGGGATAGACCACGCGAGAGCAAGCGCGACGAGAGTGAGTGCGGCGCCGACCCAGAAGATAATCTCCCAGGCGCCGAAAGACTTGGCCACCCAGCCGCACGCGGCGGCGCCTAGGCCGTAGCCCGAGGCATAGATGGCCACGGCGAGCCCGCGGTGGCGCAGGTTGGAAAACTCGCTCACGAGCACCGTGACGCACGTGAGGATGGCGCCCACGCCCACGCCGGTGAGGATGCGCGCGGCGAGCAGGAGCGCGAAGTTCGGCGCGAGCGCGGTCGCGACGAGACCCACAAGATCGATGGCGAGGCCTAAGAGGATGACTGTGCGGCGGCCCCAGCGGTCCGCGCGCGGGGCTAGGATGAGAGAGCCGAGCGCGATGCCGATGCCCGCCGCGGCAAGCAGCCAGCCCAGCGCTGAACCGCTCAACCCAAAGTCGTCCGTGACGGCCGAGGCGGCGAAGGCCATGGCGACCATGTCATAGCCGTCCAGCGAGTTGATAAAGAGCGCAATGGCGATGATGGTCCATTGATACGTTCCCATGCGGTGGGAGTCTATGCGCGACCGAATGTCCATGGTCAGGGCCTTTCCAGTTAATGTATTACCAAAGTCATTTTTCTGCCCCTGTGCAGGGTTGAAGGAAAGGTACTGTACCGCTTGGTCTATGTCTAGCGGACCGGCAATAATATTCATCTTCATGTGTCGCCGCGCGGGAAGAAATCGGGGCGGCGGCGCGTTGATTTACTAGAGTGGGAAGTTACGGCGCGCCCAGCGCGCGACTCCCTAGACGCAATCGAGACGGAAGGCCTGAATTGGCACGCATGCAAGAAAGCGCTGACCTGCTGAAATGCTCATTCTGTGGGAAGAGCCAGAAGCAAGTGAAGAAGCTTATCGCCGGCGGCGGCGTCTACATCTGCGATGAGTGCATTGAGCTGTGCAACGAGATCATCGAAGAGGAGCTGGGGAAGAACGCTGAGGCCGCGGAGGAGAAGGCGGAGACGCGCCTGCCGCGCCCCTCGGAGATTTCGGCGTTCCTCGACAAGTACGTCATTGGCCAGGATCGCGCCAAGCGCGCGCTGTCGGTGGCGGTCTACAACCATTACAAGCGCATGAAGTCGGACGAGGCCCAGGCTGCCGATGCCTCCCGTAGGCGCCACGCCGCACCCGAAGACGCTGTAGAAATCGCAAAATCCAACATCTTGATGCTCGGCCCGACCGGCTCCGGCAAGACCTACCTCGCGCAGACGCTCGCGCGCATGCTCGACGTCCCGTTCGCTATCGCCGATGCCACCTCGCTTACTGAGGCCGGCTATGTGGGCGAGGATGTGGAAAATATTCTGCTCAAGCTGTTGCAGGCCGCGGACTTCGACGTGGAGCGCGCGCAGCGCGGCATCATCTACGTTGACGAGATTGACAAGATCTCCCGCAAGTCGGAAAACCCGTCGATTACCCGCGACGTCTCCGGCGAAGGCGTGCAGCAGGCGCTTCTCAAGATCCTCGAGGGCACCGTCGCTGCTATCCCGCCGCAGGGCGGCCGCAAACACCCGAACCAGGAGTTCATCCAGCTCGATACCTCGAATATCCTGTTCATCGTCGCCGGTGCCTTCGCGGGTTTGGAGAAGGTCATCGCGGACCGCGTGGGCAAGAAGGGCGTGGGCTTCGGTGCGAAGCTGGACACCGCCGCCGAGCGCGAGCGCCACGACCTCTTCGACCAGGTGCGTCCGGAGGACCTCGTGAAGTTCGGCCTCATCCCCGAGTTCATTGGCCGCCTGCCCGTCGTCGCGACCGTGGACAACCTCGACACGGAGTCCCTCGTCCGCGTGCTCACCGAGCCGAAGAACTCGCTCGTGCGCCAGTACCAGGCTCTGTTCGAGATGGACGGTGCCGCCCTCGAGTTCGATAAGGACGCCCTCGAGGAAATCGCCGAGCTCGCCATGGAGCGCAAGACCGGCGCCCGCGGCCTGCGTGCCATCCTTGAGGAGCTGCTCGTGCCCATCATGTACGACCTCCCGGACCGCGAAGACATCTCCGGCGTGCGCATCACGGCCGCCACCGTCCGCGGCGAGGCCGAGCCCGAGTACCTCTACGCCCCGGCCGAACAGTCCGCCTAAAAGAATCCTCCCGCAGCCGTGCTGGCGCGGGAGGATTTTCGCAAGGAACGGGGCGAGTTGCTGCCGAAAATCGTCATGTGCGTTGAACTCTCGCGACGATTTTCGCAAGGAACGGGGGATTAGTCGTAAATGCCCGCACCCGAGTCGTAGACATCCGAGGGCACCTCGGACTCATCGTCTTCGACCTTGGCGGTGAGGTAGGACTCCTGACCGGTGTCCGGAATATTCGCCGTGAGGAACGCAAGGATGGCGTCGATAACCATGCGGCGCATGCCCTCCGTGTTGGTCTCGTTCGTCATGTCGAGGCCCAGCAGATTGATCATCATGTCTTTGTTCGTCGTGCGGTACATCGCGAGCGACGCGATGAGTACGAAGACGTCATTCGCGGAAATACCGGGGCGGAAAGCGCCGGCGTCCTGGCCCTTCATGAGCAGCTTATCCAGGTGGAGCGAGAGCTCGGAGAGGTCCGTGACCGCGGCGTTCTGCGTGGTCTCGAGGGACTGGATGACGGATTCCTGCGTGAGCAGGCGCACGGCCTCAGGGTGGGCGACGTACTGGTCGAAGATGGTGTCCACGAGCTTGCGCACGCCTTCGACGGGCACGGCGGAGTGGGGTTCCATGAGCGCCACGTTGGGTGCGAGCAACTCGGCGGCGTGGGCTAGTGCCTTTTGATACAGCCCCTGCTTATCGCCGAAGTGATAGTGGATCATGCGCTTGGACATGCCGGACGCGCGGGAAATGGTGTCGAGCTTTGTCTCGGCGAAACCCTTGCGGGAAAATTGCTCTGTAGCAATTTCGACGACTCGCTCGACGGCGACCTCGGCCGCGGTGGTGCCGGTTGTCTCGGTCGTAGCGTTGTCATCAGTAGCCATCGCTGTGGGTCTCCCTTTCTCAAATTTCTCTGCCTATCCATCGTGCCCGAAAAGCGCGGGCCGTGAAATTCAAATGTGGAAATCTACCCGAAATGGGTGAAAGGTGGAGCCCATTTGGGGGGTGCCCGGTTGGGGTTAGGTCACAGTGGTCGCATTTTCATGGGTGTGCAGGGAAACTAGACACTAAGAGCAAATTCAGTCGTGTGAAAGGAACTGTGATGACTTCTGCTCAGCGTGTGACGATTACGGGCGCGGCCGGCAATATCGGCTACGCCCTTGCTTTCCGTGTGGCTTCCGGCGAGGTCTTCGGCAAGGACGTGCCGGTCGACTTGGTGTTGCTGGAGATTGAGCCCGCGAAGCAGGCCGCGACCGGCGTGGCCATGGAGCTTGCCGATGCCGCCTTCCCGCTGCTCCAGTCCGTCACCGTCACCACCGACTTGGAGGAAGCATTCACCGGCACCACCGCCGCGTTCCTCGTCGGCTCCCGCCCGCGCACGAAGGGTATGGAGCGCGCTGACCTGCTCAGCGCCAACGGCGCCATCTTCGGCCCGCAGGGCAAGGCCATCAACGACTTCGCGGACCGCGACGTCAAGGTGCTCGTCGTGGGCAACCCGGCGAATACTAACGCGCTCATTGCCTCGAAGAACGCTCCGGATCTGGACCCACGCCAGTTCACCGCTCTCATGCGTCTCGACCACAACCGTGCACTGAGCCAGCTAGCCGAGAAGACCGGCAAGCGCACGACGGACTTCACGAAGGTCGCGGTCTGGGGCAACCACTCCGCTTCCCAGTTCCCGGATCTCACGTTCGCCGAGGCAAATGGCGAGAAGGTCGAGGTCGACCAGGCCTGGTACGCCGATGAGTTCATTCCGCGCGTGGCCAAGCGCGGTGCCGAGATCATCGAGGTCCGCGGTTCGTCGTCTGCTGCGTCGGCGGCCTCGGCGGCCATCGATCACATGCGCGACTGGTTCGCCGGCACCGAGGACTGGCGCACCGCCGCTGTTGTCTCGGACGGCAGCTACGGCGTGGACGAGGGACTCATCTGCGGCTTCCCGACCATTGCGCGCGACGGTAAGTGGGAGATCGTTCAGGGCCTCGAGCTCAGCGACTTCCAGAAGGAGCGCATCGAGGCCTCCGTCGCCGAGCTGCGCGCCGAGCGCGAGGCCGTGAAGGATCTCCTCTAGCTCAGCTCGAGGTTGTCAATGAGCCGGACCGGGCCGACCCACGCTGCACACAGCGCGAGGGCGGGGCGCTGGTCCGGCTCGACTGCGTTCAGGGTAAGCGGGTCGACGACGACGAGGTAGTCGAGCCTGTCGATCATCGCGCGGGCTTCGTCAAGCGTGGCGCCGTCGCGCAGCGCGAAGAGCGCCTGGGACAGCTGGAGGGCCTGCGGGCGCTCGTCGGGGGAGAGGCGCTGGTTGCGGCTGGACTCGGCGAGGCCGTCGGCGGCGCGGACGATGGGGACCGCCACGATGTCGACGGGCAGGTCGAGGTCGGCGACCATGCGGCGAATGATAGCGACCTGCTGTGCGTCTTTCTGGCCGAAGTAGGCGCGGTCCGGGCGCACGAGGTTGAACAGCTTGGTCACGACGGTGGCGACACCATCGAAGTGCCCGGGGCGCGTCACACCCTCGAGGGCCTCGCCCATGCGGCCGGTGCGTACCCAGATGGCCTGGCCGTTCGGGTACATCTCCTCCGGCGAGGGCGCGAAGACTGCGTCGACGCCGAGCGACTCGAGGAACGCGGCGTCCGCGTCGAGGTTACGCGGGTATTCGCGGTAATCCTCGCAGTCGCCGAGCTTGTCGAACTGCAGGGGATTGACGAAGACGGAGACAACCACGGTGTCGTTCTCTTCGCGTGCGCGGCGCACGAGTGAGGCGTGGCCGCCGTGGAGCGCGCCCATGGTGGGAACCAATCCGACCGAGCCAGTGCGTTGGAATGCGAATAGTTGAGCTTTAGTGGTGAGAATCTGCATTAGTCCTGAAAGCTTTCTGCCTCGGAGGGGAAGGAGCCGGAGTTGATGTCTGCGATGTAGGAGGAGACGGCCTCGGTGAGCGTGGCGCGCAGGTCTGCGTACGTGCGGGAGAAGCGCGGGGCGACGGTGGACAGTCCGGCCATGTCGGTCCATACGAGGATCTGGCCGTCGGTGTCGGCCCCGGCGCCGATGCCGATCGTTGGGATGTCGATGGTCTTCGTGACGCGCGCGGCAACGGGGGCCGGGACCATCTCGAGGACGACGGCGAAGGCGCCGGCGGTGGCGAGGGAGGAGGCATCGGCAAGCAAGCGGTCGGCTTGGTCCCCGCGGCCCTGGACGCGGAAGCCGCCCAAGGCGTGGACGGACTGGGGCGTGAACCCGATGTGCGCGCAGACAGGGATGCCTGCGGCGACCAACTTCTCGACGGTGGGGGCGAGCTCCGCGCCGCCCTCGAACTTCACGGCGTGCGCCCCGGTCTCCTTCATGACGCGGACGGCGGATGCGAGCGCCTGAGACGGCGAGGCCTCGTAGGAACCGAAGGGAAGATCGACGACGACGAAGGCGCGTTGTGTGGCGGCGACGACGGCCTTGGCCATGGTGATGGTTTCGTCGAGGGTAAGGGAGAGTGTGGTCTCGCGGCCGTAGACGACGTTCGCGGCGGAGTCACCGACGAGGAGGAGATCGATGCCAGCCTCGTCAAAAATGCCGGCGGTGAGGGCATCGTAGCTGGTCAAGCAGGAAAACTTGGTTCCTTGTGCATGCGCGTCGAGGAAGTGGCGCGTGCGCAGGCGGGTTACGTGTGAAGACATGGAAAGCAATGTAACGCCGGGCGCGCGCGGGCGGGGGAAAATGACGAAAAGGGGGTAAGAATTCGCCGTTGACGCACAGGGTAGACTTGGCCGGGTGACTGAGCGAAATGACAAGAATTTAGTTGGTACCAACCGCGCCGACGCGCTGCCCAAGTCCTGGGATCCGCAGTCGGTCGAATCTGACCTCTACGAAGGCTGGGTGAAGGCGGGCTACTTCACACCGTCGGCCGAGTCCGAGGCCGAGCCGTATTCCATCGTGTTGCCGCCGCCGAACGTCACCGGTCAGCTGCACATGGGCCACGCCTTGGACCACACGCTCATCGACTCGATTATCCGCCGCAAGCGCATGCAGGGCTTCGCTACGCTGTGGCTGCCGGGCGCGGACCACGCGGGTATCGCGACCCAGACCAAGGTCGAGGCCAAGCTTAAGGAGACCGAGGGCAAGTCCCGCTGGGACTACGACCGCGAGGAATTCATTGAGAAGGTCTGGGAGTGGAAGCGCGAGTACGGCGGAACTATTCAGAATCAGATGCGCGCCATCGGCGACTCCGTGGACTGGTCCCGCGAGCGCTTTACGCTTGATGATGGTCTCTCTCGCGCCGTCCAGACTATCTTCAAGCAGCTCTACGACGAAGGCCTGATCTATCAAGCCAACCGCCTGGTCAACTGGTCGCCGGTGCTCGAGACCGCCGTCTCCGACATCGAGGTCGTCTACAAAGACGTCGAGGGTGAGCTCGTTTCCATTCGCTACGGCTCCCTCAATGACGACGAGCCGCACCTCATCGTGGCCACGACCCGTGTGGAGACAATGCTCGGCGACGTCGCGATTGCCGTCCACCCGGACGACGAGCGCTACAAGGACCTCGTCGGCCAGGAGTTCCCGCACCCATTCCGCGACGACCTCACGCTCAAGGTCATCGCCGACGACTACGTGGACATGGAATTCGGCACCGGCGCCGTGAAGATCACCCCGGCCCACGACCCGAACGACTACCAGATGGGCCTGCGCCACAACCTGGACATGCCGAACATCATGGACACGACCGGCCATATCGCAAACACGGGCACCCAGTTCGATGGTTTGACCCGCGAAGAGGCCCGCGTGCAGATCCGCGAGGCGCTCGCCGAGCAGGGGCGCATTGTCAAGGAAATCCGCCCCTACGTCCACTCCGTGGGCCACTCGGAGCGTTCCGGCGAGCCCGTCGAGCCGCGCCTGTCCCTGCAGTGGTTCGTCGCCGTGGAGAAGCTCGCCAAGTACTCCGGCGACGCCGTCCGCGAGGGCGATACCGTCATCCACCCGACCTCCCTGGAGCCGCGTTACTTCGACTGGGTCGATGACATGCACGACTGGTGCATCTCGCGCCAGCTGTGGTGGGGCCACCGTATTCCGATCTGGTACGGCCCGGACGGCGATATCGTCTGCGTCGGCCCCGACGAGGAGCCGCCAGCTGGCTACGTCCAGGACCCCGACGTCCTCGACACCTGGTTCTCCTCGGCGTTGTGGCCCTTCTCCACGCTCGGCTGGCCGGAGAAGACCCCGGATCTGGAGAAGTTCTATCCCACGAACGTGCTCGTCACCGCGTACGACATCCTCTTCTTCTGGGTCGCTCGCATGATGATGTTCGGCACCTTCGCGGGGGCTCATACCCCGGAGCTCCTCGGCGAAGGCAAGGACGGCCGTCCGCAGATTCCGTTCCACGACATCTATCTGCACGGCCTCGTCCGCGACGAGCAGGGCCGCAAGATGTCCAAGTCGCTCGGCAACGGCATCGACCCCATGGACTGGGTCCGCGACTACGGCGCGGACGCCCTGCGCTTCACCCTCGCGCGCGGCGCCAACCCGGGCGTTGACCTGCCGCTGGGCCAGGACGCTGCCGCGGCCTCCCGCAACTTCGCCACGAAGCTCTTCAACGCCACGAAGTTCGCGCTCATGAACGGCGCGGGCGTGGGCGAGCTGCCCGCTCGCGACGCGCTCACGGATGCCGACCGCTGGATCCTCGACCGCGCCGAAGAGGTCCGCGTTCAGGTGGATAAGTACCTGGACGACTACCAGTTCGCCAAGGCCAACGAGCTGCTCTACCACTTCGCGTGGGACGAGCTGTGCGACTGGTACGTCGAGATTGCCAAGACGCAGATCCCGCGCGACTTCGATTCGGCAGAAACGTCAGACGCGGAGCGGCTGACCGGCCACAATACGCAGCTCGTTCTGGGCCGCGTCCTCGACGTGGTCCTGCGCCTGCTCCACCCGACCATGCCGTTTGTCACCGAGGTCCTGTGGAAGGCTCTCACCGGCGGCGAGACCATCGTCGTCGCCCCGTGGCCGACGCAGGAGGACACCAACGGTGGCGCCGAGAAGGACGAGGTTGCTGCGCGCCGCATCGCGGACGCGGACAAGCTCATCACCGAGCTGCGCCGCTTCCGCTCCGACCAAGGCGTCAAGCCTTCGCAGAAGGTCCCGGGCCGCCTCGATTTCGCCGCCTGCGATCTAGTGCCGCTCGAGGCTATGATCCGCAACCTCGCCAACACAACCGAGCCGGAAGACGGCTTCGCGCCGTCCGCGTCCATCGAGGTGCGCCTCACCCAGGCCACCGTCGAGGTCGCACTGGATACCTCCGGCACCGTCGACGTCGAGGCCGAGCGCAAGCGCCTGACCAAGGACCTGGGCAAGGCGGAGAAGGAACTTGAGCAGACCGGCAAGAAGCTCGCCAATGAGGCCTTCCTTTCCAAGGCTCCCGATACCGTCGTGGAGAAGATCCGCACCCGCCAGCAGGTTGCACAAGAAGAGGTCGAGCGCATTACCGCACGCCTGGAGGCACTCAAGTAGTGGCAGACAAGAAGGACAGCAAGGACGACGAGTTCGAGATCGTCGACGCACTTGCCGAGGGCACCGCGGACAGCCCGGTGGAGATCACCGACTCCGGGCTCACGCTCAACCTCGGCATGGGTTCCGAGGACGAGTACGAGGAGCCCGCGCCCGCGGAGGACACCCCTGAAGAGCTGGCTCAGCTGGCAGCACTCGAGGCGGAACTCAACGCGCGCCCGCGCGAGACGGATCCGAATCCCTCGCTCGACCGCGTGGAGATGCTCCTCGACATCTTGGGCAACCCGGAGAAGACTTTCCCGGCCATCCACATCGCCGGCACGAATGGAAAGACCTCAACCGCTCGTCTTACGGATTCGCTCCTGCGCGCCTTCCACCGCCGCACCGGCCTGTTCACCACGCCAGCACTGAGCAGGATGACCGAGTGCATCGTCATCGACGGCAATCCCATTTCCGCGCGCGACCTCGTACGCATCTGGGAGGAGATCGCCCCTTACGTGGCGATGGTCGACGACAAGTTCGCCGGGCAAGCCCCGATGAGCAAGTTCGAAGTCCTCGTGGCGCTGGCCTTCGCGGCCTTCGCGGACGCTCCCGTCGACGTCGCCGTCGTCGAGGTCGGCATGGGCGGCACCTGGGACGCCACGAACGTCATCAACGCGGACGTCTCCGTCATCACGCCCATCGGCATGGACCACATGAACTGGCTGGGGGAGACCCTCCCGGAGATCGCTGAGCAGAAGGCCGGTATTATTAAGCCGCGCCCGCACGACGAGGGCTTCGACGCCGGCCCGGACGAGAACATCGCGATCATCGGCGTGCAGGAGCCCGACGCCATGAAGGTCCTCCTCCAGCGCGCCGTAGACACTGACTCTGGTGTCGCGCGCGAGGGCTCCGAGTTCGCCGTCGCCGAGTCTGCTGTCGCCGTGGGCGGCCAGCAGCTCATTCTGCGCGGCCTGGGCGGCACCTACGAGGGCATCTTCATTCCGCTCTTCGGCGAGCACCAGGCCCACAACGCGGCCACTGCTCTCGCCGCTGTGGAGGCCTTCTTCGGCGCCCACACTGGCCACGCCCTCGACATTGCAAGTGTCCGCAACGGCTTCGCCCAAGCCACGGTCCCGGGCCGCTTTGAGCGCTTGCGTGCCAACCCGGCGGTCTTCGTTGACTCCGCGCATAACGCGCACGGCATGCGTTCGCTCGTCGCCGCGCTCGACCGCGACTTCGACTTCGCAGACGTCACCGCCGTCGTGTCCATCTTCGGTGACAAGGACGTCCTCGACATCTTGAAGACGCTCGAGCCCGCCGTCAATCGCGTGGTCATCACGCAGAATTCCAACCCCCGCGCGATGGAGATGGAGGAGCTCGCGGAACTCGCCGCCGACGTCTTCGGCGACGAGCGCGTCTACACCGCGCATACCATCCTCGACGCGGTGGACCAGGCTATCGAGCTCGCCGACGAAGACGGCGCCCAGGCCTTCGCGGGCAAGGGCATCATCATCACCGGCTCCGTCGCCACGGCCGGCGAGGCCCGCACCCTCCTGGGAGCGTAGATGGGCTGGCTCGTCCACAACGCGTGGCTCAACTGGCCGGTCTTTGACCGCCAGTTCGGCCTGCTTGAGGACGCCGCCCGCGCCCGCGGGCTCACGCTGGACCGCGTCACCAATGCCCATGCCCAGCTTGCCGATGCCCCCTCCTTCGCCCTGGCCTTCGACAAGGACGTCGCACTCCTCCGGCTCCTCGAGGCCCGGGGCACGCGCGTATTCAACTCCGCCGCGGCCGTCGAGACTTGCGATTCCAAGGCGCTCACGTACCCGGCCCTGCTCGCCGCAGGCGTGCCTCAGCCGGATACGTTGCTCGTGCCGCTGCGCTTTGCCCCGCAGACCGCCTGGGGCAAGTACGCCGACGCCGCCATCGACACTCTCGGGCTCCCGCTCGTGGCCAAGCGTGCCCGCAGCTCCTGGGGCGCGGGCGTGGAATTAGTCGAGTCCCGCGCCGGACTCCTGGACTTCCTGTGCGGCCTGGGCACGGAGGACGCCGTCCTCCAGCGCTTCATCGCCGCGGCCACGGGCACGGACGCGCGCCTCTACTTCGTGGGCGATGACCTCGTCGCTGCCATGATCCGCCGCAGCTCCGGTGACTTTCGTGCGAATATCGCAGCCGGCGGCACGGCCGAGGCCTTTGCTCCCGATGCCGCCACCATCGCGGCTGCGCGGGGCGCTATGGGCGCGACCGGCCTCGACTTCGGCGGCATCGACGTGCTCTTCGATGCCGACGGCGCGCCGCTTATCTGCGAGGTCAATTCCAACGCTCAATTCGTGGCGCTCACGGAGACCACCGGCGTCGACGTCGCAGGGGCAATTCTGGACCACGTCGCGGCCCGTATTAATTAGACTTGCCCTGCCGGTTTTGGCAAACTCACTTGCATGACTTCGCGCAACAACAACCGTGACGAACTGCGGGGCAAGCCCCGCGTCGAGTCAGAGGTAGGCCCGCTGGGCATGGGGCACGCCCCGGCCAAGGACCCGCTCAAGCAGTTCACTGGCATGGTGCTGGCCAACGGGCTCACCATGGAGGTCATCACGCTGGTCCTCGCCCTGCTGGCGTTGCGCATGCTCTACAACGGCGAGCTGTGGACGACCACCACTATCGCGCTGGTGGGCGCGTGGCTCGCGTTCCACGTCATCATGTTCGCTTTCATTAAGAAGCCGTGGGCGCTCGCCGTCATCTTCGCCGGCCAAATCGTGGGCGCTGCGATGGGCATCTTCATCCACTGGTCTGTGCTCGCCGTTGCCATCATCTTTGCGATGCTATGGGGACTGGCGTTGTATCTGCGCTCCATCATTGTCGAGCGCATGCGCCGCGGTTACCTCACGACGCAACACCTCGACGCTCCGAATTAATCGCTAGAAGGGGAGCTTCGGCAGCTTGAGACCGGGGATCATGCCGTGGATAACGGCGTAGCCGACGCTGCCTAGAGCCGCGAGGAGCGTAAGGATCGGCACGATCCAGGCCACCGTCGCCGAGGCACTCATCGACTCCGGCTTGCTTGACTTCTCCGACTCGGGCTTTTCCGGCTTCGGGTTTTCAGGTTTGGGCTTGT
>NZ_KQ959754.1:0-152318 GCF_001552965.1 Corynebacterium sp. DNF00584
CTCGAGGCGTTGAAGAAGACCGGCGATACGAAGCACATCGACAAAGAAGCCCGCGAGCTGGTAAAGAAGGTGGTTAAGCCGCGCACCCCTAAGGCAGGCGTGCGCTTTGCTCAGCACTCGGACGGCAACGCCTCGCTGACTATCTGCGGGCCGTCGGCGGACCTAGCCGACATTCGCGATTCCATCGACAAAGACCAGCCCATCGAGTCCGTGCTCGAGCATTGGTTCGGCGAAGAAAAAGCCGCGCAGCCGACGATCACACTCATGCTCGTGACCACGATGGACAACTACGCCAAGGCCTGCGAGGGTCACGAGGTGTGGTTCCAGCTGTCCAACGGCGCGGTGATTTCCTCGACGGAGCTGGCGACGCGAAACATCAACGACTACGGCTTCCACGTGCTGTTGCACCCGGTCTACGGGCCGGTGAATCTGCATCGGATTTCGCGGTTTGCCTCCACGAAGCAGCGGCTGATGGCCATGGGTGAGAATCCCGTCTGCCCCTGGCCGGGCTGTTTGAAGGGCGCGCACGATTGCCAGGTGCACCACCTTGAGGCTTGGCGCAACGGAGGGGAGACGAGCCCGGAGAATCTCACGATTGCGTGCCAATATCACAACGCCGTCAACGAGGTGGATGGTCGCGGGTTCTTAAGAAGGCGCGGAACGATTTACTGGGTGCCGCCCAAGGGCTGGTACAACCGCCGGGTACGCCGGTCGCGCCGGAGCTGGAAGGCCCGCTGCCGGCGTGGGTGGAAGAAGAAAAGCAACTGCTCGAGGAGGAATTTATGAACGCGCGGTAGAACCAGCCGAACGCTTGGCGAAGGTGATGATGGAGACCACCACGAGGCCTAGGAGGAAACCGAACACGAGCGAGATGCCGGTGTCGATGAGCCATTGCAGGGCTCCGTTTGAGGTGATCGCTGCCGCGCGCTCGATGAGGTTGTGGAGCTCGTGCGCGCCGAATTCGTGGAGACCGTTGATGACGATGTGGCCGCCGACCCAGAGCATGGCGAAGGTACCGATGACGGAGATGATGTTGAGGGCGATGGGCATGCCCTTGACGAGGGCAGTGCCCAGCGGAGACTTGCCGTTGCGGCGCTTGAGCAGTCCGATGCCCATGTCATCCATCTTCACGAGGAGGCCGACGACGCCGTAGACGCCGAGAGTGATGAGGATAGCGACGGCGATGAGCGTGCCCAGGCGCAGCCAGAACGTCTCCTCTATAACGGCGTTGAGGGAGATCACCATGATTTCCGCGGACAGAATGAGGTCCGTGGTGATGGCGGAGGAGACCAAGCGGTCCTCGGCCTCCTTGGGAGACTCGCTCGTGGGAGCGGCATCCTCGTGGTGTTCATCGCGCTTGAAGAAGTGGATGACCTTCTCCGCGCCCTCGAAGCACAGGTACGTGCCGCCGGCCATGAGGATGGGAGTAAGCGCCCACGGCGCGATCCAGGACAGGATGAGCGCGATGGGCAGGATGATGACCAGCTTATTGCGCAGCGAGCCCTTCGTGATGCGCCAGATCATGGGCAGCTCGCGCGCGGGCTGGACGCCTTGGACGTACTGCGGGGCGACAGCGGCGTCATCGATGACAACTCCGGCTGCCTTGATAGAGGTCCTTCCAGCGAGTGTTGCAACGTCATCGACGCTCGCCGCGGCGGAGCGGGCGATGAGCGCGATGTCATCGAGAAGGGCGAAGAGTCCACCGGCCATGAAGAAATCCTTTGCGCTAGGGAGGGGATTGACGCGCCAATCTTACTGGTTGGCTAGCCTTCCGGCACGAGTTCGACATGCTCCGCCCACGTGAGTGGGTAGCCAATGGCCGTGAGCCAGTCAATGACGTTGTCGTTGTGACGGGTAGTCCCGTCGACGGCGCGCAGAGTGGCGTCGATGGCGAACTCGGCGTCCTCGGCGGAGATGAGCCCCTGTGCGGTGGCCTGCGAGAGCTCGTCGATGTCATCGACGGTGATAGGGGAGCCGGTCGTGGAGAGAAGGTCGATGTAGAGGTCGCGGGTGGTCCAGGCGGCATCGGAAAGCTCAATGCTGGCGACGTCGATGTAGAAGTCCTGGTAAAAGCGGCCGCCCGCCCGCTCATGGAACTTGTTGACACGCAGACCTAGGCCCGGAAGTAGCCAAGACTCCAGGTAGCCGAAGCGCGGGTGGTTGGCGCCGCGGGCCATGTAGAGGCCGAACTCGTGGCGCTCGTACGCGTCGACGGTGCGGTCGATGCCCTTGGGATCGACGTTGATGTGGTCAGCGAGGCGGAAGGTCTCCAGCTTCGGCGCGTGCATTACTTGGCCTCGATGATGGCGGCGGTGGGGGCGAAGGTGCAGCGCGACTCGGCGGTGTTCACGGCGCCGGAGAGCACGGCGACGACGGTGCCGGTGCCGGTCTGCGCGCGGCCGGAAACCGTCGTGGGGCCGTCCGGGTTGATGCCGTGGTTGGTGAGCGGGGTTTCGCCGAATGCGAAATTATCGATGTTGAACCACTGGACCCTCATGGCGCCCTGGTTGGGGGCGGCGGTCTGCGTACCCAGTGCGGTAAAGAGGAAGACCATCTCGCCGGGGCCAGCGCCAGGCGCCGGGATGTCCGTGGGGCCGGGCACGGCGATGGCGGAGCCCATGGCGTCTTGCTGGCCGCCGATGCAGTTCGCGGAGACCGTCGGCCAGTAGAACTGGGTAAAGCCGGGGCCGCCGTCGACAAGCTGGACGCCGCCCTCGCCGGTGGCACCCTCGCCGGTGCTGAACGCCAGCGCAGAGAGCACGGCGTTGCGGAGGTCCTGCGGAACGAAAGGCTGATCCACGAAGGCGTGAATGCGCGACTGCGTCTCCGGCGTGGGGCGGCCTAGGCCGTCGAGCGGGTTGGAGGACGCGGGCAGGCCGGTGACGGAGGAGAAGTCCGGCGCGGCGGCAGTGGCGGGCACAATGGCCGCAGCGGTGGCGGTCGCAGCGAGCGTCGCGGAGGCAACGCACGCAGCGGCGGCACGGCGCAGGACGGTAACCGAGGAGCTCACGGGTAAAGGGTTTCCTTCTGTGGATAGGAGACAATGCAGTCGGGCACGCTCCGCGCGAAGGCACGAAGATACACCGACGGCGGCGTGGGCTACGCCGCACCGACGAGGACGGCCAGCCAGCCATCCGTGTCGGGCAGAGCGTAGGGCGCGCCGCTGAACAAACATTAAGTTATTGTCAAATAATCAACATGAGTCACAATAGTCACTTGAGTTTCTCGGTCAACTAATGAGGCTGGATTTTGTGGGGCGCCTGTGAAATTGTTACCGATCTGTGACTTTTGGTTGGGGTGTGCGACGGTGTTGGGATGGGGTGTGTCGTTTCCTGCGAGAGTGTGCTCGCGGTGAGAATGCCCACTCTTGGCCGCTGTGGGGTGGCAGTCGTGGTCCTTAATGCTGCGTCTTTGCCGTGTTGGGGGTAAGATTCTTACCCGTTCATAATTTCCCCGTGCAGACGGCGGTGGCATTCGGGCCCCGCTTGACGGACATGAGCGCCCTTATCCGCAGGCCTTCTGAGGTCGCTGCCAGGGTAAGCGGTGCGGAACTGCCACTGGTGCGGGAAATTTCACCCCCAGATTCTTAAAGGAGAATCCCCCTCGTGACCCAAACCGAGTTCCGCAACGTCGCCATCGTCGCCCACGTTGACCACGGTAAGACCACCCTCGTCAACGGCATGCTGGAGCAGTCCGGCGCTTTCGGTGACCACGGCGAGCACACGGACCGCGTCATGGACTCCAATGACCAGGAGCGCGAGCGCGGCATTACCATTCTCGCGAAGAACACGGCCATCCACCGCAAGGGCCTGGGCAAGGACGGTGGCGACCTCATCATCAACGTCATCGACACCCCGGGTCACGCCGACTTCGGCGGCGAGGTCGAGCGCGGTATCTCCATGGTCGACGGCGTTGTCCTCCTTGTTGACGCGTCCGAGGGTCCGCTGCCGCAGACCCGCTTCGTGCTCACCAAGGCTCTCGAAGCCAAGCTGCCCGTCATCATTTGTGTGAACAAGACGGACCGCCCGGACGCACGTATCGACGAAGTCGTTGCCGAGTCCCAGGACCTGCTGCTCGAAATCGCTGCGGGTCTCGACGACCCGGAGGCCGAGGCCGCTGCGGAAGAACTGCTCGACCTGCCGGTTCTGTACGCTTCCGGTCGTGCCGGCATTGCGTCTACCGAGAACCCGGGCAACGGCAATGTCCCGGAGGGCGAAGACCTCCAGCCGCTCTTCGACGTTATCTACAACGTCCTGCCGGAGCCGTCTGCTTCCGTCGACGGCCCGCTGCAGGCACACGTCGCCAACCTCGACTCTTCTGACTTCCTCGGCCGTATTGCTCTGCTGCGTATCTACTCCGGCAAGATCAAGAAGGGCCAGCAGGTCGCGTGGATTTCCTGGGACGAAGACGGCAACGAGGTTGTCAAGAACGTCAAGGTTGCCGAGCTGTTGCGTACCGTCGGCTTCGAGCGAGAGCCGGATACCGAGGCCATCGCGGGCGACATCATCGCTATCTCCGGTATCCCGGAGATCATGATTGGCGATACCATCGCTGATGTCGACAACCCGGTTGCTCTGCCGAAGATCCACATCGATGAGCCGGCCATCTCCATGACCATCGGCGTCAACACCTCGCCGATGGCCGGCCAGGGCGGCGGCGACAAGCTCACGGCTCGTATGGTCAAGGCCCGCCTCGACCAGGAGCTCATCGGTAACGTCTCCATCAAGGTTCTGCCCACCGAGCGTCCGGATGCCTGGGAAGTCCAGGGCCGCGGCGAGATGGCGCTGTCCGTTCTCATTGAGAACATGCGCCGCGAGGGCTTCGAGCTCACCGTGGGTAAGCCGCAGGTCGTTACCCAGGTCATCGATGGCAAGACCATGGAGCCGTACGAGATGCTCACGGTCGACACCCCGTCCGAGCACCAGGGCGCCGTCACCCAGTTGCTGGCCACCCGTAAGGGCCAGATGCAGTCCATGGACGTCCGCGAGGGCGACTGGGTCCGCATGACCTTCCGTGTTCCGGCCCGTGGCCTCATCGGCTTCCGCACCCAGTTTCTCACCGAGACCCGCGGCGCGGGTATCGCCAACTCCATCTCGGATGGCCTGGACGTCTGGGCTGGCGAGATCAAGTCGCGTGCCACCGGCTCGCTCGTCGCTGACCGTTCCGGCCAGATCACGGCGTACGCGCTGCAGCAGCTCGCAGACCGCGGCGATTTCTTCGTGGAGCCGGGCATGGAGGCCTACGAGGGCATGGTCGTGGGCGCCAACAACCGTGATGAGGATATGGACATCAACATTACGAAGGAAAAGAAGCTCACCAACATGCGTTCCGCTACCGCGGATGCCACGGTGACCCTGCAGAAGGCCCGCACCTTGTCCCTCGATGAGGCGCTGGAATTCTGTGGCGGCGACGAGTGCGTCGAGGTTGCCCCGAACGTCCTGCGCGTGCGCAAGGTCGAGCTGTCGGCGACGGACCGTAAGCGCGCTGCGTCGCGCGCAAAGCAGCTGAATAAGTAAGATTCTGCTTCACACGGCGCCGCCGCGCCCGCCTGCTCTCACGCAGGAGGACGCGGCGGCGTTCGTCTGTGCGCTGCACGGCGCTACAGTAGGCTCGACAGAATTACCGTAGAAAAGCGGAGAAAGTACGAGACATGGTGCGATTCCTCCAGCCCCTCCTGCGCGGCGCGACTGCGCTCGTGTGCGCCTGCGCGTTGAGTGCGTGTGCTGCCAACCCCGGCCCGCCGCCGGTTGTCGATGAAGAGGAAGCCGCGACCGTCACGGGGACTCCCACGACCACGCGCGCGGCGACGGACGTGCCGGAGCGCACCACGGTTTCCATCGGCGTTGATCCGCTGGTGGGCGGGCTCAATCCGCATCTCGCCGCGAATAATCAGGAGCTCGTCCAGCAGCTCACGGACCTCGTGCTGCCGTCCGCGTTCCGCAACGGCGTCATGGATACAGACCTGCTCGATAGCGCCGAGGAAGTCGAGGCCCCGCGGGGTGTTGCGCAGCGCGTGCGGTACAAGATTTCCTCCGCCGCACAGTGGTCAGACGGCACGCCCATTTCCGCGGCAGACTTCAGCTACCTGTGGCACGGCATGGTGACCACCGCCGGCGTCCAGGACCCGGCGGGCTACCGAGCCATTTCGACGATTGCCTCGAGCGACGGCGGGCGCGTCGTCACCGTCGACTTCCGCGAACGGGTCGCGAACTGGCAGGGGCTCTTCCACGGGCTCGTGCCGTCCCACCTGCTCGGTGACGTCGCCTTCGATACGGTCCTGCATGACGATATTCCTGCCTCGGCGGGCCGCTACCTCGTCGCGACCGTGGACCGCGCCCGTGGGGTCATTACGCTCAACCGCAACGATCGTTACTGGGGCAAGGACCCTGCGCGCACCGACGTCATCATGTTGCGCTCGGTCCGCGACGCGGAGCAGGCCATCAATATGCTGCGCTCCGGCCAGATTGGCTTCGCGGACTTCACGCCGGAGCAGACCACGCTCGAGGCGCTCTCGCTCCTGCCGGATGTCGACGCGGAGACGGTGGATACCGCGCGTCAGTTGCGCTTGCATGTCGCGCTGCCCGAGGAAGCTCGCGCGCAGCTCGCGGAGCTCATCGATGCCCGCCAGGTTGCACGGTTGGCCACCGGGCGCACCGCGCCGCTCGATGTCCCAGGCCAGGCTGCCGATGCCCCCTCGTCCGAGGCGGCAGACAACCCCGACGTCGCAGAGCTCGTCGCCTTGGGACGTCCCGTGCACATCGGCGTCGATCCCTCCGATACGACGGCGGCTACGGCGGCCAATATCCTCGTCGACCAGCTCGCCCTGCACGGCGTGAGCGCGAAGGTGGTTGCGGACCGCATGCGCACATTGGCGGCGGAGTCGTTGCCCTCGGGCACGGTCGATGCCGTGTTGAGCTGGGATACTGTGGACGAGAATCCACTCCGCGTGGCCAGCTCCTACGTCTGTGCGAGCGATCCGGTCCCGGTGGGGACAACGTCGTCAGCTGCACCAAGCGCGGCTGACCCAGCCGGGTCGACCACGCCGGGTTCGCCGGAGCCTTCTGTGGCAGACACGTCGGCAAAGGATAGCGCGGCGGCGGAGCGCACGAGCGAGGAGACCGCGACGTCGCTGGGCGATCTGTGGGACGAGGACGAGACTCCGGAGACCTTCCCGGGCGAGCTGTCCGGCGTGTGCCCGCCGGACGCGGCGGTGACGCGTGCGGCGATTCTGAGCGGGGAGACGAAGGCTGCCGATGCCGCCCGCGCGTTGGCGGAGTGGCAGGCGCGCAGCCACGTGGTTGTTCCGCTGCTCGCCGAGTCGCGGCTCCTCGCCCTGGGAGAGGGCATCGTGGGACCGGGGACTACAGTGGACGCATGGCGCGCGGGACTCGCGACGGCACCCGAGTGGACGCCCGAGGACAAGGACCTGGCCGCGACGTCGACGGCCACCCGCGAAGCAGCGCGAGGTGCCGATAAGGGCGCAGACCAAGACAACGACGCGAAACAGGGCACGAACGAGGACAAAGGACGAAAAGAATGACGGATTTGACTGGCTTCCGCGTGGTCGCGGTGCATGCGCACCCGGACGATGAGGTCCTCTTTACCGGCGGCACGCTCGCGGACCTGGCGCGCCGTGGCGCGACGGTCACCTTGCTCACGCTCACACTGGGCGATGAGGGCGAAGTCATCGGCGAGCCGTACCAGAGCGTCGTGGACAACGGCGTGCTGGCGGGCTTGCGCGTGCGCGAGCTCGAAGACGCCGTCGCGGCGTTGGGCATCGAGCACGAGTTTGTGGGCGGCGCTGGCTTCTTCCGCGACTCGGGCATGGAAGGCTCACCCGCGCACGAGCACCCGCGTGCACTGGTCAACCGTGTCGAGGAGGCGGCGGGGCACCTGCGTGGCCGGTTTGCGGAGCTCGACCCGCACATTATCGTGACCTACGGTCCGGACGGCGGCTACGGCCACCCGGACCACATCGCGGTGCATAAGGCGGTTCACACCGCGGCGGGAGACCGTCGCGTGTGGTGGGCTGTCTTCGACCGCGCACAGAACTACGCGGGCCTCGACACACTCACCGAGCCCGAGGGCTGGCAGAAGCCGAACAGGGACTACCTCGATAACTTCACGAACGAGGCCTCGGAGACTGAGACGTTCGTGCGCTACCCGCTCGATGACGCGGCGTACGCCGCCAAGCGCGCGGGCATGGCCGCCCACCCGACGCAGATCTGGCTGGCGGACGGAACGGTGTCGCGGACGAACCCGGTCTCGGCCTTCGCGGGCATCGGCGACCCGGCCGTGGCGCCGGTGGCCTTCGGATTGTCGAACCTGCTCGTCATGCCGTTGCTGCGCGCCGAGTTCTATCACCTGGGCCAGGCAGGTACCGCCGCGGCGGCGCCAGCAGAAGGCGCTGCAGGTTTGTTCGCAGGACTCGAGCGATGAATAACACGCAGGCGGAGCAGCCTTCCCAGCAGGCCCGAGAGCAGGCGCAGCCGGCGATTCGCACGGATTTCGATCGGGGCGAGGCGGTGACGGGATTGGTGTGGCTGAGCCTCGGTGCAATCTTCTCGTTGCTCCTCGAGGTGGTTTACCTCGGCGCGCGTCTGCCGCTGGGGGAGACCTCCATCCCGTTCCCCGTGACCATCGCCGTGGCATTTGGATTCAACCTTGTCCTCACGCGCACGGCGCTGTTATGGTCGCGCCGCACGCTTGTCGCCGCGGTGCCCCTTATCGTGTGGACGCTGGGCTTTTTGGCTCTGGCGCTAGCAGGGGGCATCGGCAGCCTGCAAGCGTTGCCCGCCACATTATCGACCATCCTGTTATTTGCGGCTGGAGTAGCCGGGGGCGGGTGGCCTTTCTTCAATGGGAAGTGACATACTAGGTAAGTTCACATCCCCCTGACGTAATCTCAATTTTTCGGAAGTGATTTCAAACCCATGACGTACACTATCGCGCAGCCTTGCGTCGACGTGATGGACCGTGCCTGCGTTGAGGAGTGCCCGGTCGACTGCATCTACGAGGGCAAGCGTTCCCTCTACATCCACCCTGATGAGTGCGTGGACTGCGGCGCCTGCGAGCCCGCGTGCCCCGTCGAGGCCATCTTCTACGAAGACGACGTGCCGGACGAGTGGCTCGACTACAACGACGCGAACGCGGCGTTCTTCGATTCTCTGGGTTCCCCGGGCGGCGCCGCGGCGCTGGGCCCGCAGGACTTCGACGCTCCGCTCGTTGCTGCCCTCGGTCCACAGAACCAGGACTAGCAGAAAGACTAAGTAATCACCGCTTGCGTGGGAGAGGACAATGATGGCACGCACGCCGCTAGGTAATACACTTCCGGATTTCCCTTGGAACTCGCTGGCCGGAGCCAAGGCTAAGGCCCAGGCGCACCCGGACGGAATTGTCGACCTCTCGGTGGGCAACCCCGTTGACCCGGTGGCGCCCGGCGTGCAGCTGGCGCTCTCCGCTGCCGCAGAGGCTCCCGGTTACCCGGCCACTGCCGGCACGCCGGAGCTGCGCCAGGCCATCTTCGACGCGCTGTCGCGACGCTACAACATTGCGGTCGAGTCCCCGGCGGCGACGCTGCCCGTGGTGGGCACGAAGGAAGCCATCGCCTGGCTGCCTACTCTGCTCGGCTTGCGTGGCGAGACCATCGTCATCCCGCCGGTGGCGTACCCGACCTACGAGGTGGGCGCGCTCATCGCGGGGGCCACGCCGGTGCGCGAGTCTGACCCGGCGAAGTTCGGCTCTGCTGGCCTGGCATTTATCAACTCGCCGTCGAATCCGACGGGCGAGGTGCTCACCATTGAGTACCTGCGTGAGGTTGTCGCGTGGGCACGCGCGAATAGCGCGATTGTGGCTTCGGACGAGTGCTACATCGGTCTGGGCTGGGACGATGAGAAGCAGCCGGTCTCCATCCTCGATCCGCGCGTGACGGACGGGGATAACACGGGCCTTATCGCCATGCATTCGCTGTCAAAGTCCGCGAATATGGCGAGCTACCGCGCGGGCTTCTTCGCCGGCGACGCTGCGCTTATCGCGGAGCTGCTCGAGCTGCGCAAGCACGCCGGCCTTATCACGCCGGGCCCCATCCAGGCGGCCATGGTCGCAGCGTTGGAGGACGACGACTCAGAGGCGCTGCAGCGCGGTCGCTATGCCGCGCGCCGCGCCAAGCTTGTGCGTGCGCTCACGGACGCGGGCTTCCGCATCGAGCATTCCGAGGCAGGTCTCTACCTGTGGGCTACCCGTGGCGAAAACTGCCGCGACACGGTCGACTGGCTGGCCGAGCGCGGAATCCTTGTCGCCCCGGGCGACTTCTACGGCCCGGAGGGCGAGCAGTTCATTCGCATGGGGCTGAATGGCACGGACGAGCGCGTCGACGCGGCGTGCGCGCGCCTTGCGGCCTAACTCTCCGGTCGGCTCCTGGCGACCGCCGGCGCGGGAGGGAATCTCGCCGCGCAAGACGGTCCTTGTGGGCCGGGTGCCTGCCGACGTTGCCTATTGGGCGGCATCGGCAGGCGATTCGCCGTTTTCACCGGGGGAGCGGCTGCCTGCGGGACGTATTCTGGAGCGGCCCGTGCCGGCGTGGTACCACCCCGCGGTGCCGCCGGAGCCGCCGATTCCTTTCCACTACGAGGTGCTCTACGCTGACCGCGACCTTATCGTCGTGGATAAGCCGCATTTTCTCCCCACGACGTCGAATGGGCGAATTGTGCGCGAGACGGTGCAAACGCGGCTGCGCGTGGAATATGGTGAGGACGAGATCGTGCCGCTGCATCGGCTCGACCGGCTCACGTCGGGTGTGGTCGTGTGCTCGCGTAACCCGGCGACGCGTCGGGCGTACCAAGAGCTGTTTGCGCGGCGGAAAGTGCACAAGGAATATCATGCGCTCGTGTCCTCACCGTTGGAGCGCGCGGCGGGCGTCGTGGACCTGGGCATGCGCAAGGAGCGGGGCGAGCGCCAGGTGCGCGTGGATCCAGCGGGCACGCGCACGCGGACGTGGCTTGAAGGCCGCGGTGACGAGGTGGTGCTGCGGCCGGAGACGGGGCATACGCACCAGTTGCGCGTGCTGCTGAACTATCTTGGCTCGCCGATTGTGGGAGATGACACGTATCCGGTGGATAAGGGACTGGCGCTTTACGACTTTTCTACGCCGTTGGCGCTGGTTGCGACGTCTCTGTGGTTGAGGGATCCGTTCACTGGCAAGCGGCGTCGCTTTTCAATTTCGCGGGACTGGCGGGGTACCCTAGGACAGTTATAGAAAAATCCACCACTAGGAAGGGCGCCGCCATGAGCACGTCAGTTACGGCCGGCCGCTTCGCCTCAAACTTGGGGCAGTTTATTAAATTCGGCCTCGTGGGCGGCTCAGGCACCGTGGTCAACGCGGTCATGTTCGTCGTCGCGAAGAAGTTCTTCGAGGCTGTCTGGGGTATTCACTATTACGACTCGCTGCTGGCGATCCCCTTCACGGACTTCAACGTGCGCTGGTACAACATCTTCGCGTTCATTGCCTTCTTTGTCGCGAACGTGTGGAATTACCAGCTCAACCGCAAGTGGACGTTTAGCTCCGTCGACAAAGTGTCGTGGTGGCGCGGGTTCTTTCCGTTCCTGCTCACCGGCATCGGCGCTTATGTGGTTTCGCAGGTCGTCATGATTGCGTTAGTCAATCCGACTTCGCCCATTTCACTGTCCTCGGAAATCTTCGATGACTCCTCAGGCCTACGCAACAAGAGCTACTGGGCCAACATCATCTCTATCATCGTGGCGATGCCCATCAATTTCATCATCAACAAGTTGTGGACCTTCCGTTCCACGCCCAAGGCGCCGCGCGTGGTGGAGGAAAGCCACCCCGCCTAGGCCGTCTCCTGTCCCCGGCGCCGCAGCTCAGACTGCGGCGCCGGGGTTTCTACATGGTGATGTCGGGGGGCCGCGCTAACGTTGGGGCCATGAGACGTTTCTTATTCCTTCCCCTGTCCCTGATCACCGTCGCGGCGGCGGGCCTGAGTGCGTGCACGTCGTCTGATCCGGAAGTCATCGTGGTGACCTCGACGGCACAGCCGCAGCCTCGGGCTGCGGAATCCTCTGCGGCCGCGGCGGCGAGCACTGCGAATGGTACTGCGTCGGCGGAGAACACGAAACCCACGGACGACTATGAGGCGTCGAAGGCCGAGTCGGACAGGCTGCGTGCCGAGGCAGAGGAGGCGGGCCTTACGTGGCTGCACCCAGGCGCGTTTGCGGGTGGCATCGGCACGGGCGAGTATCGCATTCGCTTTGGCATGGGTGACTGCTCCATCGCGGACGAAGGCGCCACTGTGCGCTGCATGATTAACCAGATGGATGCGCCTTTGGTCGAGGGCGCTGAGGGGCAAACGCCGGCCAACCTTGTGGAGCGTACCGAGGATGGCACGTTCCGCTACGGATACGTGGGCAGTGATGACACGATGGCGTCTGAGCTTGGCGGCGACAACTATAAGCGCGTGCGCGAGATTAAGGCCGGCACACAAACCGATGTGGAGGGCGTGCGCGTGACCTTCAAGGGACCAGGCGAGGAGCCGTATCTCAGTGTCACGGCAACCGACGGCCACGGCTTTGAGGTGAGTGAGCGCGGGAAGCTGCGCATGAAATAAGGCGTCGCCGGGCGCACAGACACGAGTGCCCTGGACTCCGCGGGGAGTCTAGGGCATGGGATGCGTCTTGGGGTCAACGCGGGGAGCGACGGGGAGCTTAGGGCTGAGTCCTAGACGCGGGGTGCATCGGAAGCATGGGCGGTGTCGGGCAGCGGCAGGCGCGCGGTGGGGGAGATGCCACGGACCTTGGCATTGATGATGCCGGCAACGGTGAGGACGGCGAACATGGCGGCGGCGGAGACGAGTTGGACGCGCGCGGAGGCATCGGAAAGCATGAGCACGGCAAGTGCTACAAAGATAGCGAGTGCGAACCACGTGAGGTAGGGGAAGGCCCACATGCGGATGGGCAGGGGGTGGATGGTCTCAAGCTGGCGGCGCAGGCGCAGCTGGCTCACCGCGATGAAGACCCACACGATGAGCAGCGAGGCGCCTGCGGCGTTGAGCATAAAGGTGAGCAGCCAGCCGGTGTCGGCGTAGTTGAGGATGACCATGACCACGGAGAGCGCCACGGACAACGCGATGGCGTTGGTGGGCACGCCTTTCGCGTTGGTCTTGGTAAAGAACTTGGGGGCCTCACCGCGGGCGGCGAGCGAGTGCATCATGCGCGAGGACGCGTAAATCTGCGCGTTGAATGCGGAGAGCAGCGCTAGGACGATGATGACCTCCATGAAGCCGGCAGCGCCGGGGATGCCCGCGCGTTCGAGGACCATGGTGAAGGGCGACTCGGCGGCGGACTTCGCGTTGCCCAGGGACGAGTAGGGCAGGAGGAAGGTGATGACGAGGACGGAGCCCAGGTAGAACACGGAGATGCGCAGGATGGTCGAGCGCACGGCGTTGACCAGGGAGCGCTTAGGGTCCTCGGATTCGGCGGAGGCGATGGCGACGACCTCGATGCCGCCGAAAGCAAAGGCCACGGCGAGAAGTGCCGCTGCGACGCCGCCCAGGCCGTTGGGCATGAAGCCGTCCGCGAGGAAGACCTCGCTGCCGATGAAGGTGTGGCCGGGCAGAAGGCCGAAGATGAGGAGCGCGCCGATGATGAGGAAGGCGACGATGACGATGACCTTAATGGCCGCGAACCAATACTCGAACTCGCCGAAGCTACGGACGTGGAGCAGGTTAATGATGCCGAAGATGGCGACGCAGATGGCGGCGGGGATCCAGGGGGTGACGCCGAACCATGCGCCGATGAAGCCGGCCGCGCCGGTAATCTCTGCGCCGAGGACGGCGACGGTGGCCAGCCAATAAATCCAGCCCTGTGTGAATCCGGCCCAGCGGCCGATACCGTGTTCCGCGTACTCCGAGAACGAGCCGGAGGCGGGGATGACGGTGCCCATTTCGCCGAGCATCTGCATGACGAGGATAGCGAGGAAGCCAGCGATGACATAGGCGACAAGGACGGCGGGGCCTGCGGCGGAGATGCCGACGCCGGTGCCGAGGAAGAGTCCGGCGCCGATCGTCGAGCCGAGCCCCATCATCGTGAGGTGGCGGACCTTGAGACCGTGGCCGAGGGTAGAGGAGGATGTATCAGACACACTCATCATGCTAGTTCGGCGGTGGGGCGCGGTCCGCATCAGGGGCAGCGGAGCATACCCCACCGGCGACGGGGAGCGGCGGGCCGCCGGAGTGGGCGGTGCGCCGGTCCACGGGGGTAAGGCGCAGGAAAACGCGGACACCCCGCGCCGCGGGATGCGGTGCGGGGTGGAGGCGAAAGCGACAGCGCGTTAGTTCTTGTGGAGCGCGTCGTTGAGCTTGACGGCCGAGGCCTTCCACTCGGTGGCCTCGACAGCGCCGGTGACGGAGTTGCGGCGCAGGAGGAAGCCGGAGCCGCCGGAGAGCTGGGAGCCCTTGACGGTGTCGCCGTCGGCTACGCCGAGGGCGGTGGCGACGGCGCCGTGCACGGCGATCTTGGTGCCGGCGGTGACGTAGAGGCCGGCCTCGACGACGCAGTCATCGCCGAGGGAGATGCCGATGCCGGAGTTCGCGCCGAGCAAGCAGCGCTCGCCGATGGAGATGACTTCCTTGCCGCCACCGGACAGCGTGCCCATGATGGAGGCGCCGCCGCCCACGTCGGAGCCGTCACCCACGACGACGCCAGCGGAAATGCGACCCTCGACCATGGAGGTTCCCAGCGTGCCGGCGTTGAAGTTGACGAAACCTTCGTGCATGACGGTGGTGCCCTCAGCGAGGTGGGCGCCCAGACGCACGCGGTCCGCGTCGCCGATGCGCACGCCGGATGGCACGACATAGTCGACCATGCGTGGGAATTTGTCGACGGAGAAGACGACCACGGGGCCACGGGAGGCGAGGCGGCCGCGGACCATCTGGAAGTCGGCGACGGCGCAGGGGCCGTAATTGGTCCACACGACGTTGGCGAGCAGTCCGAAGATGCCATCCATGTTGAGGCCGTGTGGCTTCACCGCGCGGTGAGAGAGCAGGTGGAGGCGCAGGTACGCGTCGTAGGCGTCCACCGGAGCCTCGTCCAGGTCCTTGATGGTCGTCTCCACGGCGACGCGGGCGACGCCACGCTCCTCATCAGGGCCGACGAGGGAAGCGAACTGCTGCGGGGCCTGCTCCAGGCGGGTGGTGCCGGTCGCGTCCACAGGCTTATCCGTATACACAGCAGGGAACCAAACGTCGAGGACGGTGCCGTCGTGAGTGAGCGTGGCCAGTCCGCGGGCGGATGCTGAGGTCATGAGAAGTCAGAGTACTTTCGTGAGGTGAATGTCTAGTAGGGCAGCGCCGCGCCGCGGCGCATATTGTTTCAGGAGTCTAGCCGACCATGAAGGGAATCTCAGGTCAGTGATACCTGGCTCACACCTGACCGGGGGCTGCGGTAGAGGGGGTACGGACAAGCTTCTCGCGCTTGCCCACCGGAAGCACCACGGCGAGGACGATGAGGGCGGCGGACAGGACGAGTACGGCGATGACCTGGCCGCGCGCGGACGGGTCGAAGACCATGAGCACGATGAGTGCTGCCATGGCGAGCATGACCAGCCACGGGACGTAGGGAAAGCCCGGCGCGCGCAGCGCGGTGATCTCGCCATTGGCCTTGAGCTGCGGGTGGAGCTTGAGGTAAGAGCAGGTGATAAACAGCCAGATGACGAGCAGGCAGCCGCCCACGGCGTTGAAGAGGAAGGCGAGCAGTCCCGGCGGGTTCCAGTACTGCAGGCCCACCGAAGCAAAGGCGAAGATCATCGAGAGGATGACGGCGTTGACGGGGGAACCAGTGCGGGAGGTCTTGAGGAAGAGCTTGTGCGCGTTGCCCTCGTGCGCCATGTCGAAGACGAGGCGGGAGGTGGCGTAGATCTGTGCGTTAAACGAGGACAGGAGGGCGACGACGATGACGACCTCCATGACGCCGACGGCGCCCGGCAGGCCGGCCTGCTCGAGGACGAGCGTGAACGGCGACTGTGCGGCGACGTCCGCGTCGTGGATGCGGTCGAAGGGCAGCAGCAGCGAGATGATGGCCACGGAGCCGACGTAGAAGACGATGATGCGGAAGACGGCGGCGCGCACGGCGGTGGACACGTTGTGCGCGGGGTCCTCGGACTCGGCGGCGGCGATGGTGACAAGCTCGATGCCGCCGAAGGCGAAGGCGACAGCGAGCAGGCCCGCGGCGAAACCGGGCGCGCCGTTGGGTAGGAAGTTTTCCGTGAAGTTGGACAGGTGGACAGTGTCCGTGTTCGGCCACCAGCCCAGCGCCATGAGCAGGCCGATGGCGATGAACACGATGATGACGCCGACCTTGATGGTGGAGAACCAGAACTCGAATTCGCCAAAGCCACGCACAGCCGCGAAGTTGACGATGGCGAAGAGGGTCACCGCGATGAGCGCCGGGACCCACGGCGCCCAGCCGGTCCACCCCGCGATGATGGCGGAGGCGCCGGTGATTTCCGAACCCATGACCATGATGAGCATGAACCAGTAGAGCCAGCCCAGCGTAAACCGTGCCCAGTTGCCAAAGGCTTGGCCCGCGTAGGTGGAAAAGGAGCCGAGCGAGGGACGTGCGGCGGCCATCTCGCCAAGCATGACCATGACGAGCGCGATGAGCCCGCCCGCGATGGCATAAGAAATAAGGACCGAGGTACCGGAGGCCTGAATGCCCACGCCGACGCCGAGGAAGAGCCCGGCGCCGACGGCAGAACCCAGGCCCATCATGGTGAGGTGGCGTGATTTCAGCCGCTTGCCCGCTGCTGGAGAGGTGCTCATAAGGAAGATTCTTTCGCGCTATAGGCTTCAAGTAGAACGCATTAAAGCCTAACACCGGCGCGCGCGTGGCCTGTCACGGCGGTACGATGGCCACTTGTGACTCTAGATTTGCATGCTGACCCCGTCGAACTCACTGCCGCGCTGGTGGATATCCCCAGCCCTTCGCACCATGAGGAGGCGATCGCGGACGCTGTGGAGAAAGCTTTGCGTGCGCTGCGGGCTCCCATTGAGGTAGAGCGCTACGGCAACACGGTGTGTGCCCGCACGAACCGGGGGCTGACCTCCCGCGTCGTACTCGCCGGCCATATCGACACGGTTCCCATCGCGGATAACGTCCCGCACCACATGGAAGGCTCTGGCGAGGATGCCGTCATGTGGGGCTGCGGCACCGTGGACATGAAGTCCGGCATGGCGGTCTACCTCCATGCCTTCGCCGAGCTTGCCGATGCCCCCTCGCTCGCCCATGACTTGACCCTCATCGCCTACGAGGGTGAGGAAGTTGCCACCGAGTTCAATGGCCTGGGCCACTTGCAGCGCGACCATCCTGAATGGCTCGCTGGAGATCTGGCACTGCTGGGCGAGCCCTCCGGCGCGATGATCGAGGCGGGCTGCCAGGGCACCATCCGCCTACGTGTGACGGCCCACGGCACGCGCGCCCACTCGGCGCGCGCCTGGCTCGGCTCCAACGCCGCCCACGCCCTGGCCCCGGTCATGCAGCGCGTGGCCTCCTATGTGCCCCGCACCGTCACCATCGACGAATGCGAGTACCGCGAGGGACTTAATATCGTCCACCTCGAGTCGGGCGTGGCAACGAATACCATTCCGGACGAGGCGTGGATGTTCGTCAATTTCCGCTTCGCGCCGGACCGGTCGCTCGACGAGGCGATGGCCCACGCGCTCGGCGTCCTCGAACTCGAAGTGGGCGCCAACGGCGGCGAGGCTGGCGCGCCGGGCACCATCACCGTCGAGGTCGACGACGCTGCGGGTGCCGCTCTGCCGGGCCTGGGCCAGCCAGCGGCACAGGCGCTGCTCGCCGCCGTTGACGGCAATTTCAGAGCGAAGTTCGGCTGGACCGACGTCGCACGCTTCTCCGAGATGGGCACCCCAGCCGTCAATTTCGGTGCGGGCGATCCGGGCTTTGCACACAAGAAAGACGAGCAGGTTCCTGTCGCGCAGATCTGTGAGGTCGCCCGCGCGCTTAAGGCCTACCTCACCACGTCCTAAGACCTTCAACTTTCAGAAAGTACTCACACCCACATGGCACCCGAGCTCAACCACGTCACGAAAGACCGCACCCTGCGCGGCCCCATGCTCCTGCGCACCGAGGGACAGCAGGACTCCACCTTCGACCAACGGCTCCTCGAATCTGGGGCAGACCATGACTGGATGCATGCGGACCCGTGGCGCGTGCTGCGCATCCAAGGCGAGTTCGTCGCCGGCTTTGATGCGCTCTACCGCCTGCCCAAGGCCGTGACCGTCTTTGGTTCCGCCCGTCTGCACGAGGGTGACACCTACTACGACCTCGGCGTCGAGGTCGGCCGTCAGCTAGCGGGCGCCGAGTACGCCGTGATCACCGGCGGCGGCCCCGGCATCATGGAGGCCGCCAACCGCGGCGCGCATGAGGCGGGCGGCACCTCGGTGGGTCTGGGCATCGAGCTCCCGCACGAGCAGGGGCTCAACGCCTACGTCGACTTGGGCCTCAACTTCCGCTACTTCTTCGCGCGTAAGACGATGTTCCTCAAGTACTCCCAGGCCTTCATCTGCCTGCCCGGTGGCTTTGGCACCATGGACGAGTTCTTTGAGGTCCTCTGCATGGTGCAGACCGGCAAGGTGACGAACTATCCGATAGTCCTCATGGGTTCCGAGTACTGGTCCGGCCTCGTGGATTGGATTCGCCAGACTCTCGTCATCGACGGCTATATCAGTCCGGAAGACCCCGATCTCTTCCTCATCACCGATGATCCGGACGAGGCCGTGGCCCATATCGTCACATGCCACGAGGTCATTGCCGACCAGCGTATCCGCAACGCGCGCTAGTCGTCCCCACTGGGGCTTCCGGCGGCTTCTCGTGGTTTCTCCCGTGGCCTTTGCATACCGCACACTGAAAGTAAGGTAGCTTAAACAGCATGTTTTCGTGGATCCTGCTCATCCTTATTCTCGCCATTCTCGCCATCCTGGGCATCTGGGCGACGGGTAAGTTTGGTGTGAATGGTGCAGTGATGGATGGGCCAGAAGGCCCCTCCGATGTGCGCGCGAGCAACCGCGTGGCGGTCAAACACGGTGACCTGGACGACGTCCGTTTTGACGTCGTGCGCAACGGCTACCGCCAACGCCAGGTCGACGAGGTCCTCGTGGCCCTCGACAAGCGTTTCCAAGAACTGGAGGAAGAACTCGCCGCTGCCCGCGCGATGTCCACGCCTGCGCCTGACGTGGCCGCTGCCGAGTCCCCGGCCGCCGCTGCGTTTGTGGACGCCGCTGCTCCGAGCGCACCTGCGCAGCAGGCTGAACTCCCGGAAGAACGCTCGGACGAGAAGCCAGCCGAGCCGCAGGAGAAAGAGGACCGCACCGGAACGATGACGGTCACGCAAACTCCCGGCGCTGGTCCCTCGCAGGCAGGAAGCTTCATCATCGTCGATGGTCCGAGCGAGGACGAGCGCCGGTCCTAGGCTGCCACGCGATCGCCGCTATCTGTAGTGTTTCAGTCCGCTCTGCCCGTGGCCGCGACGTGACGTGGGCTAAACCCGCGGGAAAGTAGCGTAGACTAGGTGGGGTATACCCAATAACTGAGATATAAGGAGCTTCGCTCATGGCAGCAATGAAGCCACGTACCACCGGCGGCCCGATGGAAGCAGTGGAAGAATCTCGCAAGATCGTTATGCGCATCCCGTCTGATGGCGGCGGACGCATCGTCGTCGAGATGACCAAGGAAGAAGCCGCTGAGCTCGGAGCTTTGCTCACGGAGGCTGCCGGATAAGTGCTTGCCGACGTAATCGATCTTCTCGCTGATCCCGTCGACGGTACGCCATTGGCTGGCGCGGACGATTGTGCTCGTCTTGTCGCCGAGTCGGGTCACTCCTATGACGTCGCCAAGCAAGGCTACGTCACGCTTGCCCCGGGGGCTGGGCTCAAACACAAGGGTGATGACGCCGCCATGGTCGAGGCCCGTGAGACGTACCTTTCCCGCGGTCACTTCGCGCCTTTCGTGGAGGCGGTGACCGGCGCCGTACAAGACGTCGTTGACCTCGCACCGGAAGAACACTCGCCGGCGCTGCTCGAGGTCGGCGCAGGCACCGGCTACTATCTCGCGCACACACTGGACTCCTTGGACGGCGCTCGTGGCGTGGGCCTGGATATTTCTACGCACGCGGCCAAGCACTTGGCAAAGGCGCACCCGCGCATTGGCGCCGTGGTCGCAGACGCGTGGGAACGCCTGCCGCTGCGCGATGGCGTCATTGACGCTATCTCCGTTGTCTTCGCGCCGCGCAACCCCGCGGAGTTCCAACGCGTGCTCGCGCCGCATGGCCAAGTTGTCGTTCTTACCCCCGCGGCGGGACATCTCGACGAACTGCGTGCCCCGCTGGGCATTCTCGGCGTGGAAGAAGGCAAGGTTGAGCGCATGTACGAGCAAGCCAAGGGCTACCTTGAGCAAGCCGCAGACCCAGTTGATATTTCTTTCCCTATCGTGCTCGACAAGGCCTCCATCATCGCACAGGTTGGAATGAGCCCGTCTGCGCGCCACATTAGCGCGGAGCAACTGGCCGAGCGCATGGCCTCGTTGCCGGAGTCGATCACGGTGACCGCTCGCGCTCGCCTCGATCGCTTGCGCCCCGTCCGCTAGTTCACAGGTCCGGGGTGTTGCCCCGCGCGCCCCACGCTACGCGCACGGCGTTGAACGGAACAGGCAAACGGCCCCGCAGCATCACGAACTGTGATGTTGCGGGGCCGTTTCCGTGCTGTGGTGGGCGCCGGACCGCGCGATTAGGAGCCGGCGCGCTCGAAACTGCGCACGACCTCAGCGTCGCCATTCGTCTCAACGCGGAAGCCGCTGCAGCCGCCATCGAAGTACATGCGCGAGGCCATGGTCACCAGGCCCGAGTCCGCGAAAATCTCTACGGTCGTGCCGTCGACGACGATGGTGAGCGAGTCGTCGTCGTTCTCTGGATCCTCGGTGAGTGGAGCCACCGCAGGGATGTCCGTCTTATACGTTTCGTCGAAGGCACGCGACATGGAACGGTCGACGCGCAGCTCCGTGCCCGCGTGGGTGACCGTCGTCGCTGGCTTGCCGTGGCCGTCGAGGAGCGTGACGGTGACGGCGCTGCCGGCCGGAACCTCGAGCAGGCCCGTCCACATGCGGGCGCGCTTCGAATGTGAGACAGCGTCCGGCAAACCGCGCGGGGGAGTCTGGTACAGCACTCCTCCCTGCAGTGTCACGAGGCGCGGCAGCGTGAGCGCGTTGGCCCAACCTTCCTCGGTCCACGAGTGATGAACCGCGGGGTTATCGCTGCGACCACGACCATTGAGCAAACCGAACAAGCAGGCTTCCCGGTAATTGAAGTCCTCCGAGAACGTGCCCGGTGTGGAATTCGTATTGCGCGGGCGGGTGAAGTCGTGGCCGTAGTCGAGACGACGGAAGCCGGAAACAACCTCAAACTCGGTGCCCTGCAGACGTCCCACGAGGTAGCCAGCCACCTCGCCGGATTCCTTGCCCACAGCTTCGACAGTAAAGAACAGAACGTCATAGACGTTGCCGTCGATTTCATCGCGTAGGCGGATGATGCGAGGGGAGACGATCGCGGCCGGGAGATCGTCCTTGGTGCCGGGGAAGGCGGTATTGCCCTTGAATGTCAGCGGACCGTCGAAGTGCCACGTGTCGCCATCGGCGCTGCGCAGCACGACCGGCGTTGGGTTCTCCGTAGAACCGGACAGCGCCAGCATGAGCCAGCCTTCGTGGCCGTCCTCCCGTTTGTCGTCGGCAGCCCAGTCGGGGACAACGCACGGCGAACGAAAGCGCGAGAATCCATCGGCGCTGGTGATGACCTCGCCATGGCGAGCCACGTTGGGGTCCAGCGCCTGCGGATCGTCAGAGACCTCACACGTTTCGTCATAGCCCGTGTACTTGGCGAAGCGAATGGACGAGGCGCCAGCGGTCAATGAGGTGAAATACAGGTTGATATCAGGGCCGACCGCCGCCACGGAGCCAGCGCGCAGGCCAAACTCGCCGCCTACAGGCGCGAGAGCGTCATCGCACTCGAGCCACTCGAAGGGCGCTTCCTCCGCAAAGACGTGGCCCCATCGGGAAGGCTCGCCAGGGGCCGGACGATATTGGTGGAAGAGGTGCCACGTCGTGCCGTCGAGTAAGGCTCCTGCGGGTGCTTCGAGCACCCCAGACTCCAAAGCGACGTGCAGCTCAGGGCGGTAGGTCATCTAAATCAGGCTCCGGTAAATATCGACTGTTTGGGCGGCGATGGTCGCCCAGCTAAATTTCTCTTCCGCGCGCTTGCGGCCGGCCGCACCCCACGCACGCAGCGTGTCGGCGTCGCCCACCAGGCGGTTGACGGCGGCAGCAATGCCCGCCTCGAATTCCGCGGGCACCTGCTCGTCGTAGTGGACCAGGGTACCCGTTTCGCCGTCCACGACAACTTCCGGAATTCCGCCCACGTCAGAAGCCACGACGGCAGTCCCGCACGCCATGGCTTCAAGGTTGACAATGCCCAGCGGCTCGTAAATGGAGGGGCACACAAAGATGTCAGCGCCGGAGTAAATCTGCTGAATGTCGGTGCGGGAGAGCATCTCACGGACCCAGTAGACGCCATCACGCTGAGCCTGGAGGCCCTCCACGAGCGACTTGGTTTCTGCCTCGATCTCTGCAGTGTCCGGGGCACCAGCACACAGCACGAGCTGCACGTCGGGGTCGAAGTCAGCGGCTGCCTTGAGCAGGTGAGCCACGCCCTTCTGCCGGGTGATACGGCCAACGAAGGCAACGATGGGGCGGTTACGGTCGACGCCCAACTTATCGAGGAGTTCGGTCTCGCGCGGTTGCCACAGCTGCGTATCGATGCCGTTGAGGACGACATGGACCTTGTCCGGGTCGACATTGGGGTAGACATCGAGGATGGAGGACTTCATGCCTGCAGACACAGCAATGACGGCGTCAGCATTCTCAATGGCGTTGCACTCCGACCACGAGGAGACGTCGTAACCGCCGCCGAGCTGTTCGCGCTTCCACGGGCGATGGGGTTCGAGCGAGTGTGCGGTGACCACGTGTGGAATTCCGTAGAGCTTCCCCGCAAGGTGGCCAGCAAGGCCGGTGTACCAGGTGTGCGAGTGCGCGACATCGGCTGCCGATGCCCCGTTGGCCATGCGTAGGCCCGTGCTCAGCGTCTTAAGCGCGCCGTTGGCATCAGCTAAGTCCGGATCAACACCGTACGTGTAGACATTGGCTTCCTCACGCGGGGCGCCCATGCAGTGGACGTCAACATCGATAATGTCGCGCATGAAACGAGTCAACTCGGCGACGTGAACGCCTGCACCGCCGTAAATTTCGGGCGGGTATTCTTTGGTAAAAATTCCGGCTCTCATAATCGACCAGAGTAACCACAAAACCGCGCCCTCGCCGGGGATTCTTGTGGCCTCGGGGGTGCCTGTGTAAACATCACATGAATTCGCGCATATTTTCAATGACAAAAAGGCAAAGCATGGATAAGTTGGGAGATGTGAAATCCCAGCCTAAAGTTCTAGCCATTGTTCTCGCCGGTGGCGAAGGAAAACGCCTCTTTCCCCTCACTGAAGATCGCGCCAAGCCCGCCGTCCCCTTTGGCGGTGCCTACCGTCTTATCGACTTCGTTCTTTCCAACTTGGTCAACGCCGGTTACCTCAAAATTGCCGTGCTGACCCAGTACAAGTCTCACTCGCTCGACCGTCACATCTCCCAGGCGTGGAACCTGTCGGGTCCGACCCCGCAGTACATCGCTTCGGTCCCGGCACAGCAGCGTCGCGGTAAGCGCTGGTACAACGGCTCGGCAGACGCCATCGTGCAGTCGCTCAACCTCATTAACGATGAGAAGCCGGATTACGTCATCGTCTTCGGTGCGGACCACGTCTACCGCATGGATCCGTCCCAGATGGTCGAGGAACACATCGCGACCGGACTGGATTGCTCCGTGGCAGGCATTCGCGTTCCGCGTTCGGAAGCGACGGCCTTTGGCTGCATCGAGGCTGACGGCATGGGAACCATCACGGAATTCGTGGAGAAGCCGGACAACCCGCCGTCTACGCCGGATGATCCGAATATGACCTACGCCTCGATGGGTAACTACGTCTTTACTGCCTCTGCGCTTAAGCAGGCACTTCTGGAAGACGAGAAGAACGAGAACTCAGCGCACGATATGGGTGGCGACATCATTCCGTACTTCGTCGAGCGCGGCCAGGCCCACGTTTACGACTTCATGTCGAACGAGGTTCCGGGTGCAACCGAACGCGACCACGGTTACTGGCGCGACGTCGGTACCATCGACTCTTTCTACGAGGCACACATGGATCTCATCTCTGTGCTGCCCATCTTCAACCTGTACAACTCACAGTGGCCCATCCACTCGACGGATGCGACGAACCTGCCGCCGGCGAAGTTCGTGCAGAACGGTATCGCGCAGGCTTCCATGGTTGCCGCGGGCTGCATCATCTCGGGCGGTACGGTGCGCAACTCGGTGCTCGCGTCCGACGTTCACGTGGCAGACGGCGCGACTGTTGAGGGGTCGGTTCTCATGCCAGGCGTGCGCGTAGGAAAGGGTGCTGTCGTGCGCCACGCCATTATTGACAAGAACGTCGTTATCTCCGATGGCGCCATTATCGGCGTTGACCGTGAGCGTGACGAGGAGAAGTACACCGTATCTGCCGGCGGCGTAGTGGTCGTGGGCAAGAACGAGACGGTGTAAAACGGCATGGAAATACGCCAGGTGATGCACGGGTAACGACCGTGCCACGGTAGTGCTTCAGCGACAAGGCCCGCCCCGTGCGGGTCTTGTTTGATCTCACAGCGATTACGTAACAAAAAGGTTGCTTTCTTATAACACTATCAGTTAATCTGGTCGTGGTTTACGAATAAAACGCGCATAGAGTAGTCAACATAGCGGGGAATTATGAAAGCAATGCAGTTTGATACCGTCTTCAAATCAGTCGTCGCCTTTGCGACGGCCTTGACCATCGTGGTCGGCGGTTCGGCGGCGGTTCCCCAGGCCTTTGACAAGGATGCTGTCCGTGACACCGCCGCTGTCGCGTCCGCTCCCGGCAGCATGGACCGTGCAGCACGGTAACCACGCAATCGGGTGGAGAACGTTTCAGTGCCATGTTGCGTGATCAGACTTGAGCGCAGGCACAAGCGGCGGAGATAGAAGACAATCCGGTGCAAACGAGGGGGAGATCGGGGTTGGCTAGGAGGGCCAGGGCCGCTGCATGGATCGCGCGGCTGATGGCACCGACTTGAGCGAAGTGGAACGCGCTGCGGAGAATTCTCGCGCAGAAGCAGTAGTGCGAGCTTAACAACAAGCGGCCGGCAGCTCGGCAGTGGCAGAACGCCAAGTGCGGATCTTGACTCTGATAAGTCCTCGAACCATAAAGAGACGCTGATGCCCGCCGGATTTGACATTCTGGTCTTCGCAGCGCGGTGCTTACTTTCCTCATCGGCACCGTTTTGGCGTGAGCGGTGAAGTGCCCGCGTGGCTGCTCAACGCTTTGCGCCTCTAGCGTGGGTACACAAAGACCTCACGGTTGCTTATCGGAACAGCGAGGTCTTTGTGCTTTGTGCGCCGACGGTGACAGCGGGGCGCTTACCGCGACCCAGCTCTTAACGCTTGGTAACCAGCGTGATACCGGATTCGAGGGGCAGACGCGTAATGACAGCGTCCTCCAGTGACCGTGCGAACTCATCGGCTTCGCGCGCAGCAGTCGTGGTGCGATCTGTCCGTGAGGTATCGGCCAGTGTTCCGTCGAGCAATGCTCCAGCAAGGACGAGCGTGCCGCCGTGTGTGAGCAGCGGCCACGCGGCCTTCGTTAAAGCCTGCAGATCCATGGTGGGAACATCAGCGTAAATGACGTGGTAGGACTCGTTGGCGAGGCGGCCGATGACATCGAGGGGACGCGACGGGAGGAAGCGCACGCGCGAGGTAGGGTGGCCTGCCGTGCGGAACAATTGCTTGGCGTTGGCTTGGTGCTCAGCCTCTGGGTCGATGCACGAAAGGATGCCGCCTTCAGGTAGGCCCTCGAGCAGATAGAGACCTGCTACGGAAACTGCCGGAGTAATGGCAATCGCCTGCGGCTTCTCCGCGTGCACGCCGCCAGCAGTAAGAGTGGCAAGGAGCTGACCTACAGCAACACCCGGGGCGGGAAGCGAGAATTCCTCCGCATGCGCGTAGGCGGCACGCAGCGCCTCCGAGCGCTCAGTGGTCGTGTCGATGTAGTCAAGCAGGGCATTATATGCAGTAGAAGTCACAGTGCTTATCCTAGCGGTCCAAGCCGGTGCGCGGGGCTGGCAGGTCGTGCACAGGACCATTCACAGTGGATTAGCAGCTCGATATCTGGCTTTTGGAGCACGGATATAGCACAATGAAATGCATGAAACGCGCAATGGCAGACCATTATTCGGACCAGCTTCACGGGACCGCTGCCTTTGACGCGGGCGAGGCCAGCATGCCCACCTGGGAGGAACTCGTCGCAGAACACGCGGATAGCGTGTACCGATTGGCCTACCGCCTTTCCGGTAATCAACATGATGCGGAAGACCTCACCCAGGAAACGTTTATGCGCGTCTTCCGCTCCTTGGATAAGTACAAGGCCGGAACCTTTGAGGGCTGGTTACACCGCATCACTACCAACCTCTTCCTCGACATGGTGCGCCATCGCAGCAAGATCCGCATGGAGGCGCTGCCGGAGGACTATGACCGCGTCCCGGGCGAAGATATGACCCCGGAGCAGGCTTACGCCGTGGCAAACCTCGACCCTGCGCTGCAGCGTGCACTCGATGAGCTGAGTCCCGACTTCCGCGTCGCTGTCGTTCTGTGTGACGTCGTAGGAATGAGCTACGACGAAATCGCAGAAACGCTGGGCGTCAAGATGGGTACGGTTCGTTCGCGTATCCACCGTGGGCGCTCGCAGCTGCGCGCCTCACTCGAAGCCGCGGCCGTCAACGATTCTGACGCACGCATTTTGCTTCGCACGCGGTAGCGTTCAGCGCGCTAGGCTGGAGACGTACACACGCCCGCCAGCACGAGCGCTGCGGACCCGATTCATTCACCCGCTTGGATAAAGGAGGTGGCCATGAAGAACCACGCCGCAACCGTGTCGCTCGGCGGCGCACGCGCAGTGCGCCAGCGCACGGTAGACAAGCTGAAAGCAAAAGCGCGACGTTACGATTCCATTGGTCACCTCGGTCCAGAAGCCGTCGTTGCATTTGTCGATGGTGAGATGGGCCCGAAGTCGCAACATCGTGTTCGGGTGCACCTCGTGCACTGCCCGGAATGCCGTGGCGAGATTGAGCGGCAACGTGGCGCAGCCGAGTGGGTCCGACAACGCAGCAAGGATGTGCATATCCCGCAAAGCCTCGTCGCACGGCTCACGAATATTGCGTCGTCGCCCCAGGGCTCCGGGCCCAATGGGGAAGAGCTGGCGTGTACTCCTAAACAAGACTTTTTGGATAAGCTCGACACGCTGCGTCGCGCAATGAGAAGGTAAAGAACGCGTGTTTTCCAATATCGGGTGGGGCGAAATTTTCGTCATCGCCATTATTGCTGTTTTGGTCATTGGCCCCGAGCGCCTGCCTGGTGTGATTCAGGACGTGCGCGCTGCCATCTATGCTGCGCGCAAGGCTATCAATAGTGCCAAGGCGGAACTTAATGGCGAGATGAGCAGCTTGGGCCAAGAGTTTGACGCTCTGCGTGGTCCCATCAATACGGCTGCGGAGTGGGGCCGCATGGGTCCGCGGGCGGCGATTACTAAGGCACTCTTTGATGGCGACGATTCCGCCTGGGATGACTTCGACCCGCGCAAGCCTTCGCGTCACCAGGAGCCCGGACAGCCTGCTGCAGGCGCACAGCCGAATCAGGGCGGCGCCCAGGGATATCAGGGACCGGGCGCGGCTCAGGCGCCCCAAAATCCCGCTCAGAACCCGGCCCAGAATCCTGCGCAGTCACCGCAGAACCCGCAGCAGCGCAGCCAGAATGGCGGCGATTACAGCAGCGGTGGTGGCTTCTCGTGGGCGGATATCACCTAGCCGTAGGCGCAGAGAACAACCACAGGGAACAACCATAGGGAACAAGAACATAGAAGAAAAGGCCCCGTGAACTCTCGGTACAGTGTTCGCGAGGCTTTATCTCGTGCGGTCTACTTCACGCCGAGACCCAAAGACTTGCCAGCGAGCGAGTCCTTGCGGACGACGAGCTTCGAGGCGACATCGGCAAGCGCGGCTCCGGCGGGGGACTCAGGCGCCGCAACGACTACGGGGGTTCCTTCATCGCCATTGGTGCGCAGGGCCGGATCCAGCGGGATCTGACCGAGCAGCGGAACGTCGGCGCCAAGGAGCGTGCTCAGGCGATTGGCGACGGTATGGCCGCCGCCTGCGCCGAAGATCTCCATCGTGGAGCCATCCGGCATCACCATGGCAGACATGTTCTCCACGACTCCGGCGACACGCTGGCCGGTCTGCTGCGCCATCGAGCCGGCACGCTCAGCGACCTCAGCGGCGGCTGCCTGCGGCGTGGTGACGACGAGGAGCTCCGCGTTGGGGATGAGCTGTGCGACCGACAGCGCGACATCGCCGGTACCCGGCGGCAAGTCGAGGAGAAGGACGTCAAGATCGCCCCAGAAGACATCGCCCAGGAACTGCTGAAGCGCGCGGTGGAGCATAGGGCCGCGCCACACGATGGGGGCATTGCCCTCGATGAACTGGCCGATGGAGATGAACTTGAGGCCGTGCGCGATCGGCGGCAGCAGCATTTCCTCATCGATGACCGTGGGCGGTTCCATATTGCCCAGGAGACCGGGGATGGAGTGGCCGTAAATATCGGCATCGACGATGCCAACCTTGAGGCCGCGGGCAGCGAGCGCGGCGCCCAGATTGGCCGTCATGGACGACTTGCCCACGCCGCCTTTGCCGGAAGCCACGGCGAAGACGCGCGTCGTGGAATTCGGCTTGGCGAAGGGGATTTCGGGCTCGGCCTGGCCACCGCGCAGCTTTTTCTTGAGGGCACGACGTTGGTCGTCATTCATCGCGTCCATAGTCACGGTCACGGTGCCCACGCCCTCGAGGTCTTCGAGCACCGCGCGGGTGTTCTGTTCGATGGTGTTTTTCATGGGGCAGCCAGCGATGGTGAGGTAGATCTCGACCGCGACATCGTTGCCGTCAATGGCGATGGATTTCACCATGTCCAGCTCGGTAATCGGGCGACCGATTTCGGGGTCCTCGACGCGGGACAGTGCCTCGCGTACGTGGGATTCTTCAATTGCGTTAGTCATATCAGCTACCCATCTTAGTCCCGGATCTACCCGTGTAAACTGGTCACCCGTACCACCTGGATTCGAGCTGATCTCGCGACAAGGAGCCCCGTTCATGCATACACGTTTTGCCCGCCGACTTGTGGCTCTCACAGCGGTGGCAGCGAGCACGGCAGGGGTGAGCGCGTGCGCGTGCCAGGAGCCGTTGCCTGAGGCATCTGAACTGTCTCGGGCACAAGTGCGCATCGCGGTGGCCCCTGATTCCCCCGAGCAGCTCGTGCTCGGAGAAATCTATATCCAGACCCTCGGGGAGGAGGGGCGCTCTGCCAGCCTCGTGCATGAGCAGATGCCGGATAGCAGCTCCCGCGTGGATGAATTGGAAGAGGGAAACTCGAATTTCCTCGTGGCATGTACCGGCAACGCGCTCGCGGGCTTCGATATGCCCACGGCCAAGCGCCTAGAGAAGGAACGCGAGGAGGCCGGTGACGAGACGGACCGGGACTTCCTTGCAGAGACGCACATCGCGATGATGAATGCTCTGCCCACGGTGCTGACAACCGTGGATCCTTCGTCCGCACCGGGCTGCAAAGATCAAGAAAAGGTCGATCTGCCTCAGAACTTTGTACCTATCTACGCTAAAGATCTGCTTGATCGGGACGAGCGTTTTGAGATTGCCTCGGTGACGAAGTATCTCACCACCGAGGACCTCGACGACCTGGTGGAGGAGGCTGACCGCACAGGCAGCGTGAGCCAGACGGTGGAGCACTGGCTTAACACCTCCACGTCGAACCCAGGAGACACAAGCGGTAGTTCGGAAGGCAGCGGCACGAGCGACGGCGGCGCGGGCGGGGATGCCGGCGCCAACGCCGGCGCTGGGTCGGGGTCTGGCGATACAGGCGGCTCGACGTTGAAGTAGCGTGGCGGCTTAGTTGCTGAGACCTGCGGCGCGGCTGTGCGCGGGCTAGATGCCGCTAGAGATATCCGCTCGTCCATGGTGTGGGCGAGCGGATTTGTGCGTGGCGGGGACGTGAAAAACACCGACGCCCCGGCGACAGCGGGGGAGCTGTCAGCGGGGCGTCGTGCTAGGAGGGAAGAACCTTACTTCGCGAAGGCTTCCTCAAGCAGCTGGTCATGCTCAATGGCGTGGACCTTGGCGTTACCGGTTGCAGTCGAGGACTGAGCGCGGCGGGACACGCGCACCATCTCCGGCATATCCGGGATGAGGCGACGCAGGTGCTCGTTGTAGAACGGCCACGGACCCTGGTTGGCCGGCTCAGCCTGGACGAAGCGAATCTGCTCCGCGTTCGGATATGCAGCGAAGGCCTCGCGCAGACGGTTGAACGGGATCGGGTGGAGCATTTCCACGCGCACGAGAGCGACGTCCTCGCGGCCATCCTTGTCGCGCTTCTTAGCAAGGTCGTAGTAGAGCTTGCCGGAGACGAGCATGATGGTCTTGACCTTGGAGGTATCCGCAATCTTCTCACCCTGCAGGTCGAAGTACTTCGGGTCGTTGATGACCGAGCGGAACTTCTTGACTTCGGTGAATTCCTCGACGGAGGAAGCCGCGTCCTTGAGGCGCAGCATGGCCTTCGGGGAGAAGATAACGAGCGGGCGCTTCATGTCACCGAGTGCCTGGCGGCGCAGGAGGTGGAAGTGGTTAGCCGGGGTAGACGGCTGAGCCACGGTCATGGAACCCTCAGCACACAGCTGCAGGTAGCGCTCGATACGGGCGGAGGAGTGGTCAGGGCCCTGGCCCTCGTAGCCGTGCGGCAGGAGGAGGATGAGCGAGCTGAGCAGACCCCACTTGGCCTCGCCGGAGGAGACGTACTCGTCGATGATGGTCTGTGCGCCGTTGGCGAAGTCACCGAACTGTGCCTCCCATGCGACGACGGCGTCGGGGTTGCCCAGGCCGTAGCCGTACTCGAAGCCCATGCCGGCGTATTCGGTCAGCGCAGAGTTGAAGACGTTGAAGGAGCCGCCGTTGCCGCGCTCGTTAGCGAGAGCGTCAAGCGGGTTGAACTCGTCACCAGAGGTCGGGTCGAAGACGACCGCGTGGCGCTGGGTGAAGGTACCGCGGCGGGAATCCTCACCAGCGAGGCGGATGGTCTTACCGGCGTTAGCGAGGGAGCCGAAGGCGATGAGCTCGCCGAAGCCCCAGTCGATACCGCCTTCGATGGCGGCCTTTGCACGCTGCTCGGCCACTTTGGCCACGCGCTTGTGGTACTGGAAGCCCTCCGGGGTATCGAGGAAGGCCTGGCCCAGCGCGGCGAGCTCGTCGCGGGTGATGGACGTGTCGAGACCGCGGGTGAGCTCCTGGGATCCGGTGATGCCGGTCTGCTGCTTCGGCTTCGCCTTCTCCGCGGCCTTGACCTCGGTGAAGACGGACTCCATCTGGTCGTGGAAGTCGCGTGCTGCTGCCTCTGCCTCTTCGTCGGAGAGGTCGCCGCGGCCAATGAGCTCCTGGGTGTAGCGCTCACGCACGGAGGTGTGGTCGTCGATGATGTCGTAGAGCAGCGGCTGCGTCATAGACGGATCGTCCGCCTCATTGTGGCCGCGCAGGCGGTAGCAGATGAGGTCGATGAAGACGTCCTTGCCCCATGCGTGGCGGTACTCAGCGGCCAGCTGGCCCACCCAGTAGACAGCCTCCGGGTCGTCGCCGTTGACGTGGAAGACTGGGCAGTCGAAGCCCTTGGCGAGGTCGGTGGAGTAGTGGGTGGAACGCGCCAGGTCCGGGGTGGTGGTGAAGCCCACCTGGTTGTTGACGACGATGTGGACGGTGCCGCCCACGGTGTAGGGCTGCAGGCGGGAGAGGTTGATGGTCTCCTGGACAATGCCCAGACCGTTGAAGGATGAATCGCCGTGGAGCATGATCGGCACGACGGGGTGCTCGCCCGGCTTGCCCAGAAGGTCTTCCTTCGCGCGGGCCATGCCCTCCATGACTGGGTCAACGGCCTCGAGGTGGGACGGGTTGGCGGCAAGGGTGATCTTGATGTCGCCGTCGCCGAACATCTGGTAGTGCTCGCCCTCGGCGCCGAGGTGGTACTTGACGTCGCCGGAGCCGCCGAGCTGGCCTTCCTTGTACTTGCCGTCGAACTCATCGAAGATGTCGGCCAGCGGCTTGCCCACGATGTTGAACAGGACGTTGAGGCGACCACGGTGCGGCATGCCGATGACGACCTCGTCGAGGTCCTGGCCTGCAGCGGTGTCGATGATGGAGTCCATGAGCGGGATGAGCGACTCGGCGCCCTCCAGCGAGAAGCGCTTCTGGCCCACGTACTTGGTCTGCAGGAAGTTCTCGAAGGCTTCTGCCGCGTTGACCTTCTGCAGGATGTACTTCTGCTCAGCGTTGGTGGGCTTCGGGACGCCAGCCTCGAGGCGGTCGCGCAGCCACTCGCGTTCGTCGCGGTCCATGATGTGGGCGTACTCGGAGCCAACCTTGAGGGTGTAGGCAGCGCGCAGGCGGGAGAGCACCTCGCGCAGCGTCATCTGCTCCTTGCCGCCGAAGCCGCCGACGTTGAAGGTGCGGTCCAAATCCCAGATGCTCAGGCCATGGGTGCGCATGTCCAGGTCGCGGTGATCCGGCCAAGGCAGGCCCGGCTGGCGCCAATTCAGCGGGTTGACGTCTGCAATGAGGTGACCGCGGGAGCGGTAGGCCTCGATGAGCTGCATGACGCGGGTGTTCTTGTCCACGCCGGTGTTCGGCACGTCCTGTGCCCAGCGGAACGGAGCGTAGGGCACGCCCATGGACTTGAAGATTTCATCCCAGAAGGCGTCATCATTGATGAGCTGGCCGATGGTGCGCAGGAACTCGCCGGACTCCGCACCCTGGATGACACGGTGGTCGTAGGTGGAGGTCAGGGTGACGAGGCGGCCTACGCCCAGTTCAGCGAGGCGGTCTGCAGAGGCACCAGCGAACTCGGCCGGGTAATCCATCGAACCGACACCGATAATCGCGCCAGAACCCTTGGTGAGGCGGGCGATGGAGTGGCGGGTACCAATGCCGCCCGGGTTGGTGAGGTTGATGGTCACGCCCGAGAAGTCATCCATGGTCAGCTTGTTCTTGCGGGAACGCGCGACGATGTCCTCGTAGGCGTCGAGGAACTCGGCGAAGGACTTGTGCTCGCAGTCCTTGATGGCGGCAACGACGAGGGCGCGGGATCCGTCCTTCTGTGGAAGGTCGATGGCTAGACCCAAGTTGACGTGCTCGGGCTGAATAACGAAAGGCTTGCCGTCCTTGTTTTCGTAACGCACGTTCATGGCCGGGTGGATCTGTACGGCCTTGACCATGGCGTAGCCGAGGATATGGGTAAAGGAGATCTTGCCGCCGCGGGTGCGCTTGAGGTGATCGTTGATGAGCGCGCGGTTTTCCCACATGAGCTTGACCGGCATATCACGCACGGTGGTGGCCGTGGGGATGGTCAGAGACTCGTCCATGTTCTTGGCGATGGCCTTGAACATGCCCTTGAGCTGGGTCTCGCCCGGCTCCGGTGCCTCGCCAATGCGCTCGAGCGGGGACTGCGGCTTCTTCGCAGCGGACTTCTTGGAAGCCGGCTTATCCGGTGCCGGTGCAGCCTTCTTCGTGGAAGCCTGAGCGTCGGCAGCGGCGGCAGACGTGCTGGTCTCGCGCGCGGACTGCTTGACTTCGATGGAAGAACCCTCGGACTGCTTCACGGCAGCCGGAGACTGCGTTGCGCTTTGCGGGGCGCCGTTGGCCTTGAAGTACTCGCGCCACTCCTTGTCGACGGAGTTCGGGTCCTTGGAATACTGCTGGAACTGTTCGTCAATCAGCCATGCGTTGGGGCCGAAGATGCTCGAGTTGCTCACGGCAGATGCTCGCCTCATTTCCTTGCTTACATGCTTATTTAAGTTGCGTTTATCGCGGTCGTTTATTCGACGCTGGGACCGACGGCCGGAATCTAGAAGGGCCTGCAGAAGGCCCACCGGTGCCGATAGTCTGCCCACCATGATAAACCCCACACTGTGAAACATTCACAGAGTGGGGGGTCGTTTGGTGACTTTTAGAGTGGGTGCATAATTTCCGCCCACTAACCTGCGCTTATTCGTTACGGTGTGGGGAACGCTCGCCCAAGCGGGGGTGCCGCGTCCACCACCCAGCGCAGGACGAAGTCGGAAAGTAGTACACAGGTCGTGCTCTGGGGCCACGGGGTGGAAACGGAGGTGCAGGGTCCTTATAGAGCACGCAGCTGCGTGTGTACGTTGTCCATGACTCTGCGCGCTAGCTTGCGATTGGCGATGCCGCCGGCGACGGCGCCCAGGCCCAACGGCAGCAGCTTGGACAGCCATGCCCACTTGAAGCGGCCGACGACCTTCTTGGTGAATGTCTTGGCCAGGCGGCCGGACAGGCCCTGCAGCGTCGGTGCGGAAAAGCGCGTGAGCGCGGCGGCCGAGGCAAGGGAACCGGGACGGGTGGCAGTGGCCGCACCGGGGGCATCGGCAGCCTCGGTGAAGAAGGTGTCAACGATGGCGGTGCCGCGGGAGCCGGAAAGCACCATGAGCACAAGTGCGCGGCGCAGTTCCTTGTCCTCAATGGCTATGCCGCGGAGCTTAGCCGAGGCCAGGATGTACCACGTGGCGGCCTCGAGGAAGACCACGGACTCCGCGGCAATCGCCGCAGTACCCGTCGCGAAACCGATACCCGGAATGGCCGCGGCGCCGCCGGCACCGGCGCCGGTGCCCGTGACGATCTTGAGGAAGTGGTCATCGATAACGCCTTGGCGGGTGTCCATGGAGACGTTCTGGTTCTTCTCGATTACGCCGTCCACGTATTTCGAGATGGTGCTGGCCTGAATACCGACCGCCCGGTCGAGCGTGCTCAAGATGATGGCGGAGAACTTGTCACCGTCAGAATTTTCCGTGGCCCATTGCGTGCGAAAGGAATCGTTGAGGGAACGCTCTTCCTCCGTGAGGACGGTGCCCTCGCCGTCGTCGCGCGGCTGCACCTCAGCCTTGGTCGAGGACTTCTTTCCAAAGAGCTTGTCTGAAATCATGGTCGCTTCCTTAAATCATGTTTGTCATTGGTACGCAGGATCGAGTGTACGGAATTACGCTGGAGGCATGAGCTCGCTCAACCGTCCACCGCGCGCACACCGCCCGGAAAACACGCCCCCGCGGCTCCCTCGTGGCGCCGCGGGTCAGGCGCGAGCGGACCATGGGTATGAGCCCACCGTGTCCGAGGCGCGGCGGGCCGCTCGGGAGGCTCATGCGCGCGCACGTCGTGCCCAGTTAAGGGCCGATAATGCGCTGGCGGATGCCTTGACGGTGCACACTCAGCAGGGCTGGGTGCGCGGTCTGTATGAGGACGTTTCGGGAGCGGCCGTGCGCTCCTGGCGCGGCATTCCGTTTGGCGCGGATACGAGCGGCTCGGGACGCTTTCAGCGATCACGCCCCGCACAGGGGTGGGAAGGCATTCGTGACTGTCGCGAATTTGGGCCGGTTGCCCCGCAGCCCACGTATTCGTGGACGGACAAGATTGTGGGCTCTGAGGACTGCCTCCATTTGGACGTCGTGCGCCCCGACACGGACGAGACCCTGCCCGTGGTCGTCTATCTCCACGGCGGTTCGTTTATCGTCGGCTCCTCCCACATGCTCATGCTGCGTGGCTTTCAGCTCGCGCAGACCATGAACGTCGTCTACGTCTCCGTGAACTTCCGGCTCGGTGCGTTGGGATACCTCGACATGCGCAGTCTCAGCGCAGCCGAGGGTGCTTGCGCCAACCCGGCCGTGAGCGACCAGCTCCTCGCGCTGAAGTGGGTGCGCGATAACATTGCGAGCTTCGGTGGCGACCCGGACTCCGTCACGCTCATGGGGGAGTCCGCCGGCGGTGCGGCCGTGCTTACGCTCATGGGCACCCCGGCTGCGCGCGGGCTGTTTCACCGCGCCATTGCGCAATCGCCGCCCATTTCCATGATCCATTCGCGCACGCAGTCGACCCTGTGGGCCCGCGAGCTGGTAAACAAGCTGTCCCTGCCGCGCCTGGCCACGCTAGGGGACGTCCAGAACCAGCACTTCGCGGACATCGTGCGCGCGGGGCAATCCATGATGTGGCGCGCGGGTGAGCTTCTCCATCTCAACTCCTGCTACGCGCCCACCGTCGACGGGGATCTGGTGCCGCGGCACCCCATCGATACGTTTGAGGCGGGCGAGCAGGCCCCCGTGCCGCTGCTCATCGGCACGAATTCGGATGAGGCGAGTTTTGGTAAGTTCCTCTTTCAGCGCGAATTTGCCCGCCAGCGCGCGGCGTTGCGCCTGCTCTCCAGCTTCGACGAGGAGGGCGCGCCTGCCGTCGTCGCCGCCTATAACGGCGCGTCCACGCGCGCGGACTTTGCGCATTTGCTTGCCGATGCCCTCTTTTGGGCGCCGTCTGTGCGCGTCGCCGAGGCACACAGCCTGGTCGCACCGACATGGATGTACCGTTTCGACTTCGCGCCGGTGGCGCTGCGCTGGTTAGGGCTTGGTGCTATGCATTCGCTTGAGCTCTCCAATGTCTTCGGCGACGCGCAGGCCTCGCGCATGTCGACGCTCACGCGTATCGGCTCGACAGAGAGCTTCGATGAACTCACGGTCCTCATGCAGCGCCAGTGGGCCGCCTTCATCCACGGCGGCGAACCGGGTCCAGAGTGGCCACCGTACCGGGTCGCGCACCCGGCCGATACGGCCCATCGCCTCGTGCCCGCGGGCGAGGAGGCACGCGTTCAGCTGGCCTTGCGCGAGACTCTTGTCTTCGACGACGTGGTGCGTGTCGAGGCGGATCCGTACTCGCAACGCCGCGTGGCCTGGGATAATTACAACATGTGCGAGTGGGGAGTCGGCCGCCCAGAGTTGGCGGCACAACTGGGATTCATCACGGGCACGCTGGAATAAAGGTAAGCTGTGACGGTGGACGGAAGCCACCGCCTCGTGCACGCCATCACGAATCGAAAGGGTCACCATGAGCTTCTTTGAAGATATTGCGACTGCACTGGACGCTGAGGGCATCGAGTCCCGCGTTCACGATGACATCATGTTCGTTCCTATCACCTCTGACCTGGAGATTCAGTTCCAGGAGATCGATCCGCTGCTGCCGGCGGCCAACGTGTACATCGCGGCGGCGGATGTCGACGAAGACGATGAGGAATTTGAGGCCGTCTTGGTCTCCGTCGCCTTCTCCGTGGACGACGCGCTCGACGCTGTGGCGCGCCACATCGCGACCGACCAGGTTGTCACGGTGCTGCGCGATCTGCTCGAGGGCACCGATGAGCGCATTGCGGAACTTGAATTCGCACAAGACGAGTTCAACCCGAATCTCGTTGTCGCCGAGGTCGCCAATGACTCGGAGCTGCGCGTGCTCGTTGAGTCCGTGGACGGCGAGCCCTGCGCCGTCGTGCGCTTCGTGGCTTTCGATTTTGATGAAGAAGAGTTTGAGGAGCTCGAAGACGAGTCCATCCACGAGCTGTGGGAGCTGGGCGACGACTTCGATGATGACCGCCTCGAGCTGCTGAGCAATGGCCTGGGCGAAGGCCCCGTCATCGAAATTCCCGCCGAGACCCTCGAGCTGGGCACGTACACCGACTTTGATCGTCTCTTCGACGTACTGGGACTCGTCTCCGAGCAGGCCCTCGATTGGGAAGCACAGCTCGTGTCCTTCGACGATGACGACTATGACGAGCCTGAGGTCTACGACATCTTCGGCGCCGATGATCTCGACGCGGACGAGCTGGACGGTGACGACGACTTCGACGAGGACGAGGACGACGTGGAGACTGACGACGACGCCGAGGGCACCGACATCACGCGTGACTAGTCTGCGGCGTTGGGTTGGATAGCCACTGCTGAAGAAATGTGCCGACCGCCGCGTTAAAGTATCTGCCGTCGCGTTAAACTAAAACTAATAGCCCGAATGTATGTGCCGCGCCGGTTCCACTCGGCGCGGCGGCACGCCATGGCCTAGATAAGAGACGAGGACGACAGGACAGTGGAGTTCCAGACCCAAGCGCGGTGGCGCACCGTCCTCGCTGTTGTGGGCGTCGCGCTCCTAGCCAGCCAGTGGTTTGTCGCATTGTTTCAATGGCCAGGGGACATCCCGCTCCACCGCATCTATGACATTCCGGCAGAGGAGACGATGTACATCCTCGTCGCCGTCGCGACCGTACTGTTTCTCATTGCTGGATACGGCAGTGCGCCTGACCGTGTGTTCATCATCGTGCCCATGGGCGTGTTCGTCAACATTGTGGTGGGCATGTCCGTCGATCGCCTGGGATTGCCTTTTTATGGCGACACGCTGGGCACCATCGGCGCAACTGTCATTGGCGGACCGATCCTCGGGCTCGCGACCGCCGGGCTTACCGCCGTGCTTTGGGGATTCTCGGCACCCATGATGATTCCGCACGTGGTCTCCGCAGCCTTCGTTGCCCTGGCCGTGAGCTATTGCGCGCGCGTCTCCGTGTTCTCCTCACTCGGCAGCGTCATGGCGCGCGGTGCGTTCATCGGTCTGATCAACGGCATCCTGTCGTCGCTTACCGTCCTCGTTGCGCTACGCGGCGACTCGACGCCGAACGCGGAATCCGTCGCGAACTTCTTTGTGCTGCTGCGCATGGGCGAGGTGGAAGCCACTATTTTGCAGAACCTCATCTGCGACAGCATTGATAAAACGTTCTGCGTGCTCATCGTGCTCGTCCTGGTGCGTTATATGCCGCCGCGCCCCATGGCTTTCTTTACCTTTAGCGGCAACGAGCCGCGGCTGTCGCGCATTCTTCTCACTGAGAGCGAGCAAGAAGTCAAGGACGCCGGCCGTGCGTTGAATGAGCTCGCACGCGAAACTACCGGCACCGCAGGAACGCCCCGCAACGAGGGCTCTCGCGCGCTAGGCGCAGACGCACAAGGCCGCCACAGGGCTTAAGTCGCAGCGCGGCAGCGGTCCCCGGTAGTGGTTCGCGGCCATGGCCGGTGGCTGGTTAGGCCGCAGACGCAAAGCTTTCGAACATGGACAACGGTGACGGCACCGGGCGGAAGTCACGGTCCACGAGCCAGACAAAGGTGGCGGCCGAGGACGTCGTGATCTCGTGCACCGCGTCTCCGCCGTAGCAGTCATGCGGCGTGTCGACCGCTGCGAGCGCCGGGCGTGACGTGTCCTCTTCGGCGGGTGCCGGCGCCGGGCTGACCGCAGCGCGCACCCATGCTTCGGCGGCGACGAGTGCGGCGTCGCTACGCAGCGGTCCGGTGGGAACCGTGATCCGCGCGCTGATGAGATACGCGGGCTCGCGGGTGGCGCCATAACCGCGGACGCGAGCCTTGGCCACCGGGCCCACGCGATAGCGCGTGAGCGCGATGATAAGCGGTGGGGCAGCCCCCACGGCAGGCAGCGCCAGTGTGGGCGGACGCCAGCTGGCGACGGGCCGGGCAAGGGAGCGCGGGTGGCGCAGCACGGTGCGCAGCTTGGACACGGTCTCTGCGGCGGAGAGTTCGATGGCAAGGTGAGTATCAGCAACAGTGTTCATGCTTCGCAGAGTAAGGCTAGGCCCCAACACGCCGGGTCCGGACAATGCCGAACATCGAAATCGTGTTCGAAATGTGGCGACTATAGCGGCGCATCCAAGAGCGATAGACTGAATAGCACGAAGAAAGGGGAAGAAAAAATTTCGGAACACGACAGGGAACTGTCTGCGTCACGCCAGTCCGTCGCGGAATCTTCTGGCATGCCGCACCCGGAGCCGCAGCAGTCGGTAGAGCCGCAGATTGAGGCGAAGATACCGCGTGAGATTTGGATTATGGTCGCTGCGGCGTTCATGATTGCGATTGGCTACGGGCTCATCGCGCCGCTGCTGCCGCAGTTCGTGGTGAGCTTCGACGTGTCGATGGCGGCCGCGGGTTGTGTGGTCTCTGCATTTGCCGCGTCGCGGCTGTTCTTTGCGCCTGCGTCCGGACGCCTCGTGGATATGTTGGGCTCGCGCCGGATTTACCTCGTGGGCCTTACCACGGTGGGTGTTGCCACGGGCATGGTTGCTCTGTCGCAAAGCTATTGGCACATCCTCGCGTTGCGCGCCATCGCGGGCATTGGCTCGACGATGTTTACGGTTTCCGCCATGGGACTTATCGTGCGTTTGTCGCCGCCCACGATTCGCGGCAAGTGTTCGGCACTCTACGGCACGGCATTCCTCTTGGGTAACGTGGCCGGACCGCTGGTGGGCGCGTCCTTGTCGTTCCTCGGCTTCCGGTGGCCGTTTTTTATCTACGGCGTCGGCGTGGGCATTGCCGCGCTTATCGTGGCGGTGCTCATGCCTAAGGTCGACCCCCAGGAGGAACGTGCCCACGAGGCGCCACACATGGCGGTGCGTGACGCATGGTCTGACACGGCGTTTCGCGCCGCGCTGACGTCGAACTTTGCGCACTCGTGGATCAACATGGGCGTGCGCGTCTCCGTGCTTCCGTTGTTTGCGGCATCCGTCTTTCACAACGGTGCGGCGGCTTCTGGTTTCGCGCTGGCGGCGTTCGCGGCGGGTAATGCGACGGTTCTGCAATTCTCGGGCCGCCTGGCAGACAGGTGGGGCCGCAAGCCCCTCATCATAAGTGGCCTGGTGGGCTCCGGGGTCTTCATGGGCACGCTGGGGTCCGCGGACCACGTGGTCTCGCTCATCGTATTCTCCGTGTTGGCCGGCGCGGCCTCGGGCCTTATCAATCCGGCGCAGCAGGCAGCACTCGCGGACGTTATTGGCAACGATCGCTCTGGCGGCCAGGTGCTCTCCGCATTCCAGATGGCGGGCGACTTTGGTCAAATCTTAGGCCCCATCGTCATTGGTGCACTCGCGGACGAATGGGGATTTATGGCAGCCTTTGGTCTATGTGCGGTCATTGCCGTCGTGGGGCTGAGCGGTTGGTTCTTTGCTCGCGAGCCGTTAGAAACGGTTATCCCGCGCCGTCTGCGCGTGCGGAACCAAAAAAATGACCAACGGGTTACTTGGGAAATAAAAATTTCATTAGACTAGCGCCCGTGAGTTTTCAAGAACGTGTCGAGAGTCATCGTGCCGACCTGAATAAGTCGGACCTCGCGATCGTTGATGTGTTGCTATCCAACCCAGCAGAGGCCGCCTTGTGGCGCGGCGAAGACGTGGCCGCACGTGCCCGCGTTCATCCCTCTGCCGTGACGCGTACCTCGAAGAAACTCGGCTACAAGGGTTTCCTTGAGCTGCGCGCGGATCTGCGCGACATGCACTCTGATTTCCTTGCTGGTCACGTGGAGACGCTCAAGCCGCGGGCAGCGACTATGCGCGATGGTTCCACGCTGGGCAACATGGTGCAGTCTGAGATTGATAACTTCATTCTCATCCCGAAGAACGTGAAGCAGCGCGATATCGACGCTGCGGCGGATCTCATCATGGAAGGCGAGCGCATTTATATCTATGGCCGCAGCGACTCCGCGCTGTTGTCTGAGATGTACTATCGCCGTCTCGGCCGCTTTGGCCTTGCGGTACATGACCTCACCGACCTGACGGCGCATGAGAATGCGGAGGCTGTGCTCACCATGACGGGTAAGGACGTCCTCATCGTCTTCGAGTTCCGCAAAGCTTCCAGGCAGCTGCGCCACCTCCTCGCGCACGCGGAGAAGGTTGGCGCACGCATCCTGCTCGTGACGGATAATCTGCAGATTCTCTCGCCCATCCCGGATATCGTGCTGGCGTCCCCGCGTGGCGCCCGCGATGGCTGGCTGTCCATGTCTGTGCCGCTCATGATTGCCAACTCGGTCATCGTGACGATTGGTGAACGATACGCGGAGCGCGTCAAGGAATACCAGGACCGGCTCGATCGACTCAAGCGCGTCTTCGAGGCCTAAGCGCAGCACGCACCATGCGCGCACAATATAAAAGCAACGCTGCCGCAGTCCCCAGACGAGGAGTGCGGCGGCGTTGCTGAGCGGTGAGCGGGAGCGTAACTAGCTAGCGAACGGGTAGTCCGTGTAACCATGTGCGCCACCCACGTAGAAGGTGGCGGGGTCCGGCTCGTTGAGCTCAAGGCCCTCCTCCCAGCCGCGGGAGAGATCCGGGTTAGCCAGAATCATGCGGCCTACGACGACGGCGTCGACGTAGGGGCGCTCGATGAGCGCGGCGGCATCGGAAAGCTGGGTGACGGTGGGGAAGCCCGTGTTGAAGAGGACGCGGGTCGTGCCGTTGGCACGGGCTTTCTCCGCAAGGTTCTGGATAAGCGCGTTCTCCTCGAATCCCCAGAGCAAGGATACGTAGGCGATGTTCAGATCCTTGATGCCGTCGAGGTAGGCACCGTAGGTGGCGGCGACCTCTGCGTCGTTGTCCTCGGGATCGATGGGCCCCTGGGCATTCATCTTGGGGGACAGGCGGATGGCGACGCGGTCGGCGCCGATTTCCTCGACAAGGGCCTGGGTGAGCTCGATGAGCAGGCGGGCGCGGTTTTCGGGCGAGCCGCCGTACTCGTCCGTGCGCTGGTTGGAGACGGCGCCCATGAATTCATGGAGCAGGTATCCGTTAGCGCCGTGGATTTCGACGCCATCAATGCCGGCGTCGACCGCGCGGCGGGCGGCGGCACGGAACTGTTCGATGATGCGCGGGATCTCCGAGGTCTCCAAGGCGCGGGGCACCGGGCAGTCTTTGCGGGTCTCGAAGTCGCGTACGGCGGTGCCCGAGGCAATGGCGGACGGTGCCTCCGGTTGCGGGCCGTTCGATAGCGTTGTGTGGGACAGGCGGCCGGCATGCATCATCTGCATGAAGATTGTGCCGCCCTTGGCGTGGACGGCGTCCGCAACCCTGGCCCAACCGGCCTGCTGCTCTGCAGTCTCGATACCGGCCTGACCGGGGAAGGCGCGGGTGGACACCGCGGGGAAGGTGCCCTCGGTGACGACGAGTCCGTTGCTGGCACGCTGCGAGTAATACTCCGCGTGGAGCTCGGTGGGGATGCCGGACTCGCCCGCGCGGGAGCGGGTGAGGGCCGCCATGGTCACGCGGTTGGCCAGCTCGTAACGGCCGAGGGACAGGGGCTTAAACAGATCGCTCGTGGTCATGGTGGCTACAACGGCGCGCATCTGTGCTTTATTCCGGGTGCGTTGGTTACGGTTGAATTGGCTACCGCCCGGCGGGCCGCGACGGACTCTCGAAACCATGGAAATGACAAAGAAGGCCATCGTCGCCACCGGCGCCACGCATACTTCGGTGGTCGCCACCGCCTTGGCGGGTATGACGTTGGGCCAGCCGCCACGCCTAAGCCCGAACAGATCTTTATATGCAAAGGTATGACGTGTCTTTGGCGTGGTGAGCCGCGGTCGTCACCGTTCTTCATTGAAGGATGCCGGGTGTGCGGGTACGCAGGGGGCCATGGCTGATTTCGCATTAAATAACCCGAACACTGGTAAGCAAGAAGAGACTTTTCAGCGCATCGCGGACTCCGATCGCGATGGCATCTTAGACCGCTCCACGGCGGCCTTTAAGGAGTGGAGCGCGACAAGCATCGATGAGCGCGCCGCCGTGCTGGCGCGTACCGCGGACCTCTACGAGGAGCGCGCGGAGGAACTCGCCGAGCACATCGGATGTGAGATGGGCAAGCTCACGCGTTGGGGCAAGGCGGAGATTTCTATCGTCGCCGACATTTACCGGTACTACGCCGAGCACGCGCACGAGCTGCTCGCGGACGAGGAACTCCCGGCGCAGGGTGCCATTCACAGCTACGTGCGCAAGGACCCGCTTGGCCCGCTGCTAGGCATCATGCCGTGGAATTTCCCGTACTACCAGGTCGCCCGTTTCGCTGCTCCCAACCTGTTGCTGGGCAACACCATCGTGCTGAAGCATGCGTCGATTTGCCCGCTGTCCTCCCAGGACTGTGAGGATCTGCTCGTCGAGGCGGGCCTGCCCAAGGACGCGTATATCAATATCTACGCCTCGGGCTCCCAGATGGATGACTTCGTGGCGGATAAGCGCATCAAGGGCGTCTCGCTCACCGGCTCCGAGGGCGCTGGCGCTGCCGTGGCGAAGACCGCAGGCGAAAACTACAAGAAGTCCGTGCTCGAGCTGGGCGGCAACGATCCGTTCATCGTTCTCGACGACGCGAAGCTTGAGTGGGTTCTGGACCAGTACCTGCCCATCCGCATGTATAACACCGGCCAGGCGTGCAACGCGCCCAAGCGCCTTATCGTCATGGAAGACTTCTACGACCGCACCGTCGAGTACCTCGAGGAGAAGATCGGTGCGATGAAGGTCGGCTCCTTCGACGACGAGAACGCGGACATCGGACCGCTGTCCTCCATCGACGCGCGCGACGAGATTGTTGAGCGACTCGAGAAGGCTGCGCAGAACGGTGAGGCCACCATTCGTGTGGGTGGCAAGGCCCTTGATCGCGAGGGCGCCTACATGGAGCCCACGCTGCTCACCGACGTCGACCCGAAGGCAGACGTGGGCTGCAACGAGATCTTCGGTCCCGTCGCCATCGTCTACAAGGTCAAGGACGCAGACGAGGCCGTGAAGGTGGCTAACGAGGCCTCCGAGTACGGCCTGTCCGGCTCCGTGTGGGGCGCCGACGTGGAGGCTGCTGCGAAGGTCGCCTCCCAGCTCAAAGACGGCATGACCTTCGTCAACGAGGCCTCCGTGACCGCCGCTGGCCTGCCCTTCGGCGGCGTGGGCCGTTCCGGCTACGGCCGTGAGCTCGCACGCTGGGGCGTGGGCGAGTTCGTCAATGAGCACCTGTTCCGCGTCTCCGGACAAGACGACGCTGGACTGTCGCCCGCCCTCTAATCTGGTGCAGCTTTCGTTAGCGTGAACATGCGCTCACACCCCGTATACAGACGGCGTCCACGATGGAATCGTGGGTGCCGTTTCGCGTTGCGGGCATACTGCGGGAAGGGGAGAGGCGCGACCGGAGCTAGCAACCGGGACGAGCCATTGTGACCATTCGGGTGGGGAGCGCACCGCGGTGTTTCCGCCCACCAACACGTAACTATTTGTGTATTCAATGGTGTTTATTGCCTGCGTCAAGTAGTGTGGGTGGAGCAATGAGCATTACCGATAACGCCACCGGCGGCGTCAACGAGCCGGAAGAAAATTTCAATCAGTCGGAATCTCAGGAAAACACGCAAGGTGTCGTGGCAGGCAATGCCACGGATAACGTCGTGGCAGATAGCGCCACGGACTCGAATGACAACGACACCAGGGCTGCGGCAACTTCTGAGGACACCGGCGCCGAATCTGAGGATTCGGCCAATGACGACTCCCAGGGGTTTGCGCACCTCGGTCTACCTGAAGAAGTTCAGGAGGCCGTTGCCAAGGTGGGCTACACCACCCCTTCACCCATTCAGGCAGAGACCATTCCGATCTTGATGGAGGGCCGCGACGTCGTGGGCCTTGCACAGACCGGTACGGGTAAAACCGCAGCGTTCGCGCTGCCGGTCCTGTCCCAGATCGATCCGGATGCCCGCCACCCGCAGGCCCTCGTTCTCGCGCCGACGCGTGAGCTCGCCCTGCAGGTCGCAGACTCCTTCCAGTCCTTCGCGGACCACCTAGGCCGCATTGAAATCCTGCCCATCTATGGTGGTCAGGCCTACGGCATCCAGCTCTCGGGCTTGCGCCGTGGCGCACAGGTCATCGTCGGCACCCCGGGTCGCGTCATCGACCACTTGGAGAAGGGCTCGCTGGACATCTCGCAGCTGCGCTTCCTCGTGCTCGATGAGGCGGACGAGATGCTCAACATGGGCTTCCAGGAAGACGTCGAGCGCATCCTCGAAGATACTCCGGAAGACAAGCAGGTCGCACTCTTCTCCGCGACCATGCCCAATGGCATTCGCCGCCTGTCCAAGCAGTACCTCAATGAACCTGCTGAGGTTACCGTCAAGTCTGAGCGCCGCACGAACGACAACATCACGCAGCGCTACCTGCTTACGGCACACCGCCAGAAGATGGATGCGTTCACGCGCATCCTGGAGGTCATCGAATACGACGGCATGATTGTCTTCTGCCGCACGAAGCACGAGACCGAAGAAGTTGCAGACACCTTGCGCGACGCCGGCTACAACGCGGCCGCCATTAACGGCGACATCGCGCAGCAGCAGCGTGAGCGCACCGTCGACCAGCTCAAGGATGGCCGCTTGGACATCCTCGTCGCGACAGACGTCGCGGCCCGTGGCTTGGACGTGGACCGCATCACGCACGTCATCAACTACGATATTCCGAATGACACGGAGTCCTATGTCCACCGCATCGGCCGTACCGGTCGTGCCGGCCGCACAGGCGAGGCCATCCTCTTCGTCACCCCGCGTGAGCGTCGCATGCTCCGTTCCATTGAGCGCGTGACCAATGCTCGCCTCGAGGAAATGGATCTGCCCAGCGTCGACGAGGTCAACGCGAAGCGCAAGGAGAAGTTCGCGGCGTCTATCGGCGAGTCTCTCGAGGACAAGCAGATGGAGCTCTTCCGCGGCCTCGTGCGCAAGTACTCGGAGACCAACAATGTGGCCATGGACGACATTGCCGCCGCACTCGCCGTGCAGCTGCAGGGAGGCCAGGAGTTCCTACTCAAGGAGCAACCGAAGTCCAAGCGTGACCGCCGCGACCGTGACCGCTTTGAGCGCGACGACCGTCGTGACCGCGACCGCGGTGGCTTCCGTGGCCGCGGCGACCGTGGTGATCGCGGCCCGCGTCGTCCTGACGGTGACTTTGTTACCTACCGCCTTGATGTCGGCAAGCGCCAGAATGTCCGCCCCGGTGCCATCGTCGGCGCCCTGGCCAACGAAGGTGGCTTGACCTCCAAGGACTTCGGTCGCATTACCATCGCCGTGGGGCATACCCTGGTTGACCTGCCGAAGGACATGGATCCGGCCGTGCTCGACCGTCTCAAGGACACGCGCATTTCCGGCCAGCTCATCAACATTACGAAGGACACTGGTCGTCCGCCGCGTCGCGACAACGATCGTGGTGGCCGTGACGATCGCCGCGGAGGCTACCGTGGCGGCCGCGACCGTGATGACCGCCGTGGTGGCCGTGACGATCGCCGTGGTGGTTACCGTGGTGGCCGCGACCGTGATGACCGCCGTGGTGGTTTCCGCGGTAGCCGCGACCGTGATGACCGTCGCGGTGGCTGGCGCGACTAGCCAGCTAGACGCCTAGACCGCAGAAAAGACCCGGCCAGCGGACTCGAGAGGAGTTCGCTGGCCGGGTCTTTCGCATGTGGTTGGCGCCGGGGACAACACGGTACCGAGCGCGCGAGGACGCGCAAGGCGAGGCGCGTTAAATGAACATGAGGATCGCGATGATGATCCACAGCAGGTTGAAGATGCCGGAGAACATCGCAATCTGGGAGCGGGACTTCTCCAGATCGACCGGCTTATCGGCCGGGGCAGCAGCCTGCACAGTGTCGGTGTCGCCGCCCAGAGCCGCGACGACAGCCTTTTGCTTGGGGATGACGACGAAGATGAGCAGAGCCCAGGCGACGATCGCGAGGGCGATGGAGGCGTGGAACTGGCCTTGCTTTCCGTAGGTGGCCAGGTCCGTGAGGAATACGGCGACGCCGAGGACCGGGACGATGGCGGAGAAGAGACCGTACGTCTTCGTGATGCGGTGCAGGATGCTCAGCGCGCCGGTGTTGCCGCCCTGGGCGTTGACGATCTGAGCCGGGAACATGGAGGTGGAGACCATGACCGGGCCGACGAGCAGGATGGCGGCGATGACATGGATGGCGATGGCGAGAGTAGTCATGGGGTGACCTGTCTAAAGACCTTTCGTTGCGATTGTTGTGCACGCAGGCAAGCCGCCTGCGGCCATTAGGGAACAAGCCTATAGATGAACAGGGCCTTTCGCGAACCGGGGGCACGGGGAATTACAACCGGCAGGCGCGGCGCACTGCTCTATGGTCCGCGGCCGGCAACGGTAGGGAATAGGCGTAGGCGACGGCGGCCAGCCGCTGCGCGTACCAACACTGGCGGGCCCGCGCCGGCGGCATCCAACGCGAGGGGAGTTGATCGGACTTTTCCTGATTGAGGGCGCGCGATGTGATGACGAGGTTGAGCGGATCGTTAGCGAACTCCGCGCGTCGTGCGTCGTCCCAGGCCCACGCGCCCATGTCCCAGGCCGCGGCAAGCGGAAAGACGTGGTCAGCCTCGAGCCTTTCCGTGGAGAAGACGCGCGTGTCGGCATAGAGATCCTCAATGACAGCAGCCGGTTCGCAGCTCGTGGCGCGCGGACGCGACTGCACGGCAAGCGCTGCCTCCCGGGACGTGCAGTGCTCGAGACCCGTCACGCGTGCCCTGCCCCAGCCGTCGCCGAAGGCCTCGCGCTCGTAGCCCACGACGCGGTGGCGCTCGCCCGGGGCGACGGGGACGGCGGTGAGGAGGGTGCGAGGTTCTGGAAGGGTGGCATCGGTAGGCCCTGGCGGAAACAGCCAGGCGGGAGGACTGAGCCAGCGGGGCACGAGAAAGGCGAGGGTGGCGAGAGTGAGGAGAAAAACGTACACGCGCCGGGCAGTCACGGAGTCGCGAAGAAAAGCATTCACGACTTAGTTGGACTGGCCGGCGCGGCGAAAGGTTCCGCGTAGACGGTGCTCGTTAATCGGCGGCGCCTTCGAACTGGAAGTTCTTATCGCGGTTGGCCTTCGCGATGAGCTCCTGTGCGGCGTCGAACTCCGCGGTAGTCTCCGGGCGAGGTGCGGCGGTGGCAAGCGACACGACCCAGGTGACGATCGCGGCGGCGGCGAAGCCGGGGACAATCTCGTAGATAAGGTCGCCCAGGGAGGTCATGCCCCACACGATGGTGACGACGGCACCGGTAATCATGCCTGCGATGGCGCCCGGGGCGTTGAGACGCTTCCAGAACAGGGAGAACAGAACCAGTGGGCCGAAGGCGGCGCCGAAGCCGGCCCAGGCGAAGGAGACGAGGCCCAAGATGGAGTCGTTCGGATTAATCGCGAGCACGGCGGCGAGGACGGCGACGGCGACGACGGCGGTGCGCGAGAGGTTCATCATGACCGCGTCCGACGGCTTGTCTTTCTTGACGATGGTGAAGAGATCCTCGATGAGCGAGGAGGAGACGACGAGCAGCTGCGAGGACATCGTCGACATAATGGCGGCAAGGACCGCGGTGAGCACGAGGCCGGCGACGAGCGGGTGGAACATGATCTGCGCCATGTCCAAGAAGATGGTCTCGTAATTCTCCTGGTCCGTAATCGAGTGGTCGGTGTTGGTGAAGAAGACCGTACCGGCCAGTGCCACGAAGACGGCGCCGAGGATGGACAGAGCCATCCAGCCAATGCCCACGCGGCGGCCCGTGGCGGCATCGGCAGGCGAGCGCAGCGCCATGAAGCGCACGATGATGTGCGGCTGGCCGAAGTAGCCCAGGCCCCAAGCGAGGTTGCCGATGATGACAGCGGCGGAGACGCCGGAGAACAGCGAGAAATACTGTGGGTTCTCAATAGCGCCGCCCGTGGCGTAGGGGTTCTCCGCAGCGAAGGAGAAGATATCGGCCGGGTTATCCAGCGCGATGATCGCCATGACGGGGACGATAATGAGCGCGGCGAACATGAGCATGCCCTGAACTGCGTCCGTGTAGGACACCGCGAGGAAGCCGCCGATGAAGGTGTAGGCCACCGTCACCGCAGCAACGATGAGCATGCCGGTCAAGTAGTCGCCCTGGAACGTCGACTCGAAATAGCGGCCGCCGGAGACCATGCCGGAGGAGACGTAGAAGGTAAAGAAGAAGATGATGACGAGTGCAGCGACGATACGCAGCACGCGCGAGTGATCGTGCACGCGGTTTTCAAAGAAGGAGGGCACCGTAATCGAGTTGTTGGCGACCTCCGAGTAGGCACGCAGGCGCGGGGCCACGAGCTTCCAGTTGAACCAGGCGCCGACGGTAAGACCGATGGCCATCCACAGCTCGGAGAAACCGGTGAGGAAGAGCGCGCCGGGCAGGCCCATGAGCAGCCAACCGGACATATCCGAGGCGCCGGCCGAAAGCGCCGCGACGAAGGGGTTGAGACCACGCCCACCCAGGACGTAGTCGTCATACTGGCTCGTCTGCTTGTACGACCAATAACCGATCGCAAGCATGACAAAGAGATAAATGATGATGGCGAGTACGTACCAGGTTGAGGTAGTCACTCACGCCTCCTTTGGTTGTAGAGAGTCGTGTACTGCGGGAGTTGTGCTCTGTAAGGGGGCCCGCGGTGAGCGTAAGCCACACACAGAGTTGCGCAGGACACAGCGTGACCTACGGATGAGTCTGTCCCGCACTATGGTACGGAACACACTGGTGGATCGTGGCGTTTTAGTCAAATCATTCAATAAACCCGAACCTACGTGCGATAGCGCTGCGGCTTACAGTGCGGCGTCCAGCGAAAACCCGACAGGCGGCGCGGTGGGGTCAGAATGTTAGAATGGTCGTTATGTCTTCGTACCTTGTGCATGGAATCTGGCTGCCGGTCTCCGGGCTAGGTTTATGGATTGAACAGGTCGAAGGGCACAAGATCATCACGCCTGCCGCGGTGCCGGAGGGCACCTTCCCCGCGGTCGTGGATCAGATCCTTGCTAATAAATCTTTCCGCAACCGTGCACGCATGACGCTGCGCACGCCCAAGGGCAAAGACGTCTCGCTCATGGTGCCCATGGCCATGTTTGGCCCAGATGAGACGGTGAAGATTTTAAGCCAGCTCACCGCCGTGTCGCGGCGCGCGCCGGGCGTGAGCCTAGAGCAGCGCGAAAGCCTCGCCCCGGATCTACTCTGGCTCGTGCGTGCGTATGAGGGACTCACGAAGTTCGTGCGCGCGGGGCGCGTGACCATGCGCCTGAACTACCAGTCCGGCGAGTGGTTCCCCATGTGGCAGCTTGCCTCAGGCCTGGGGGAGCGCGGCTGGCTCGCGGAGATGGTCGCGGCGGCTCCCGGCATCCTTACCGTCAATAACCGGGCGCTCACTGATGACATGGCGGACGAGCTCACGCACTGGATTACCTACGTTGAGCTCGAGGACCTCCGCACGCAGATTCGCCCTTACCCGTGGCACGAGTTCGTCGATGCCCTCCTGCGGACCACGGCGGTCAAGCGCGGCCGCGCCCAGCTCCTGCGCGGGCTGAACGAGTGGAAGGATTCCATTACCCAGGTCGACCTCCAGCTTGTGGTCATCGTCGAGGAGCCGCCGGCGGAGCAGGAGCTTGCCGATGCCCCCGCTCCCGGCTTTGCCGCCGCCTCCAGCGCCGGAGACGACGGGGACGAAAGTTTTACTCCGGGATGGCAGGATACGACGTGGCCGGTGCGCCTTGCCGTGCGCTCGGGCACGGATGCGCCGCAGCCCATCCGCACGAGCCAGCTCGACCGCACGAGCGTGGAGCGCCTGCGCGACGTGCGCCGCCGCGCCATCGAGATCGCGCCGCGCTTGGCACAGGAGGGCTCGCGCGAGCCGGACCGCTACTACGAGAACGCGGGCGACTGGGATGTCTATCTCAGCACCGAGGACCTGCTTCAATTCGTGGGCGCAGACGCTGCGGCGCTGCGCACGGCCGGGATCAACGTTATGTTGCCCAAAGCATGGTCCCAGATGGAGACCACCGCCAAACTGGAGACCCGCGAGGCTGACTCCGGGGCGGACGGCGCGACGAAGCGCCACCTCGGCATGGAAAAGCTGGTTAAGTATGACTGGCGCCTGTCCGTGGGCGATATTGAGCTCACCGACGACGAGATGGACGAACTCATCGCCTCGAAATCTGGACTTATCCGCCTGCGCGGCAACTGGGTGATGGCGGATACGGCGTCCATCACGCGGATTAGCGACTACATGTCCAAGCTGGCCAAGCAATCGCGCGAGCGGATGAAGAAGGAACTCGAACGCGACCTCATGCGCGCCGAGCACGCTCGAGACTTGGGCACGCCGGGCTGGGAAGACCAGATCGCGGACGTCCAGCGCCGGCTTGCGGAGTTCAACGAGGCCGCGGACGACGCAGACTTCGGCGAGGTCACCGTCGCGGAACTGCGCCAGCTCGCGCTCGAGGCGATGGCCAAGGACCCGATCGAGTTCACCGGCAGCGGCTGGTTCAACTCCTTGCTTGGCGGCATGGAGACCCCGGCGCCCAAGCGCGTCGACATTCCGGACACGGTGCATGCGGAGCTGCGCGATTACCAGCGCCGCGGCGTGGACTGGCTTTACTGGATGTCCCAGAACGATATCGGCGCGGTGCTCGCGGACGACATGGGCCTGGGCAAGACGCTGCAGCTGCTTTCCTTGCTCGCGGTCGAGCACGCCGCCGCCGCGGCTGCGGAGGAAGCGAAGCCCGGCCCTACGCTCGTCATCGCGCCCACCTCCGTCGTAGGTAACTGGGCACGCGAGGCCGCGAAGTTCGTGCCGAGCTTCAAAGTCCTCGTCCAGCATGGCTCGCAGCGCCTGCGCGATCAGGATTTCGTGGACAAGGCACGCGACTACGACCTCGTCATCACCTCGTACGGCACGGCCTCGCGGGACTTCTTCATGCTTGGCGAAGTGGACTGGGACCGCGTCGTGCTCGACGAGGCGCAAGCCATTAAGAACTCCGGCACGCGGGCCTCGCGGGCTGTGCGCTCGTTGCCGTCGCGGCATCGGTTAGCTCTCACGGGCACTCCGGTGGAAAATCGTCTGAGCGAGATGCGTTCCATCCTCGACTTCTGTAACCCGGGCGTCCTGGGCTCGGCGAGCTTCTTCCGCAACCACTTTGCCAAGCCCATCGAACGCGGGGATGACCCTGGCCTGGCCGAGCGGCTGCGCCAGCTCATCGCGCCCTTTATCCTGCGGCGCCTGAAGACTGACCCCACCATCATCGATGACCTGCCGGAGAAGTCCGAGCAGATCGTTACCGTGGAGATGACTTCGGAGCAGGCGGCGCTGTATAAAGCGCTCGTCGACTCCATCCAGCGGCGCTTGGAGGAAACGAAGGGCATGGCGCGCCGCGGCCTCGTGCTCGCCTCGCTCACACACATTAAGCAGATTTGTAACCACCCGGCGCACTACTTGGGCGATGGTAGCGCCGTGACCATTCGCGGCAAACACCGCTCTGGCAAGGCTCGCGAACTCATGCGCATTGTCGATGAGGCCACGCAGACCGGCGAGCGCATTCTCGTCTTCACACAGTACAAGGCCTTTGGCGATATCCTGCAGCCTTACCTCACGGAGCAACTCGGCCGTGAGATTCCGTTCCTACACGGCGGCGTGACGAAAAATAAGCGTGACCAGATGGTGGAGAGTTTCCAGGCGCCCGATGGGCCGCCGGTGATGATTCTTTCGCTCAAGGCGGGCGGCACGGGCCTTAACCTCACGGCGGCGAATATCGTGGTCCACATGGACCGCTGGTGGAACCCCGCCGTGGAAAATCAGGCCACGGACCGCGCCTTCCGCATCGGCCAGGAGCGCAACGTGCAGGTCTACAAGATGATTACGGCGGGCACGCTCGAGGAATCCATCCAGGACATCCTCGACGGCAAGATGCAGCTCGCCGGCGCCATCGTGGGCGAAGGCGAAGGCTGGCTCACCGAGCTCAGCCCCGAGCAGCTGGCTGATCTTATGAGCTATAGGGGAAGGGAGTAGGCCATGGCGGATTCAACCACGGGCGACGCAACGAACGATGGCTCGACGCCTGACAACGTCACCTACGTCAACTTCGGCACGCGCAAGCGCGTGACTACGCAGGACGAGGTCCTCAAGGTCGACCGCGTCAACCACTCCGGATCCTCTATGTCTCCGGCCGCGACGCGCCTCGTGTCCTTCATGAGCAAGGAAGTCGACGCCGGACGCTTGGCGCGCGGGCGTGACTACGCTCATGCGGGCAACGTCGTCGGCCTTGACGTGCGCAATGGCGCCATTCACGGGCGTGTGGCCGGCAGCCAAAACGAGCCCTTCGCCGTGCTTATCCAGCTGCCCTACCGCAGCAACGACGATGTGGGCCAGGTCAGCGAGATTATGGCGCGCACTCCCAATGCCATCCGTGACGCGCGTGACGGCCTCCTGCCCGTCCGCGTCCTCGATATCCTGTTGGGTGAGGACCCCGACGACGTGCGCTTTAGCTGCTCGTGCCCGGATCACGCTCCATTCTGCAAGCACATCGTGGCGGTGGTCGACCGCCTCGCCGCGCGCATGGACGCCGACCCTTCCGTCGTCTTCGCCATGCGCGGCCTGAGCTTCGCCACGCTGGAACAGTCCATGATGGCCCAAGCTCAGGAAGCTTCCCGCGACGCGTATTCGCCGAACTCCGGTCTGGACTCCGCGGAGCGCAACCAGCTGTTCTGGAACGGCCGCGGCCTGCCCGATATTCCTGAGCCCAAGATCGCGCCGGCCCTTGAGGACTCCGATATGGATCTGCTCCGGAAGGCCTTGCGCTCTGTCACGCACACCAATCTCGAATTGTTGCGCGCCGTGAGCGATATCGAAGAACTCTACGATTTTTTGGTGCAGCGCTAAAGGCATGCAGCAAGACTCCTAGCCGGCGCGTTCGATATAACTCGGCGTCATGTCGACCCCCTGTTTTATGGTGGAGCCATGACTCAACGCGTAACTTTTATCCATACCTCGGACTTCCAGTGGGGAATGCAGCGCTGGTTCCTCGAAGGCGAGGCACAGGCCCGCTTTAGCGCCGCCCGTCTTGCCGCCGTTGAGCGCCTGGGCGAGCTCGCCACGCGCACCGGCGCGCAGTTTATTGTCGCCGCCGGAGACGTCTTTGAACATAACTCTCTTACGCGCCAGACCACCGGCCGCGCCAATGAGGTGCTCGCTGGTCTGCCGGTGCCTGTTTACCTGTTGCCGGGCAACCATGATCCTCTCGTGGCTGACTCGATTTTCCGTACCGCGACTGCGGAGAACGTCTATGTCTTGGGCGATAGCGTGCCACAGGAGGTGGCCGACGGTGTCGAGCTCGTGGGGGCTCCGTTGCTTACCAAGCATGTCAACCGTGACCTCGTTGCTGAGGCCCTGCAGGGACTTGAGCCCACGGAGAATATCCGGATCGCAGTGGGCCACGGCCAGGTCTCCTCGCGTACCTCCACGCCTTCGCCAGCAGAGATTGACTTAGCGCAGGTCGAGCAGGCCGTTCGCTCCGGCTCTATCGATTACCTTGCTTTGGGCGATACGCACTCAACCCAGAACCTCTCGGCGACTGGCGCGGTGTGGTTCTCTGGTTCGCCCGAAGTGACGGATTTCCATGGCCTCGAGACGGATAACGGCGAGCGTGATTCCGGCAATGCTCTCGTGGTCACCATCGAAAAGGACGGCACGGGACCGGCTACGGTGACGGTAGAAAAGCACCACGTGGGGCAGTGGCGCTTTGACGCTGTGTCCGCGGAGCTTGACTCCCTCGAAGACGTGGAGTCTTTCCTGTCGCAGCTGCGTGCCTATGAGAATAAGGACCGCACCGTCATCAAGTACGGTCTCACCGGCACGCTGAGTCTGACCGCACAGCGCGCGCTGGAATCAGGGCTTGATGAACTCACTGATATCTTTGCCGCGCTTTATCCGCGCGAGCGCCTTATGGACTTGGTGACCGAGCCCGACCCGGATGAGCTCGACAACCTCGGACTTACCGGCTTCGCCGCGTCGGCGCTGGAAGAACTCGTCGAGGATATGAGCGCTGGCGACCTCGAAGCGCGCGATGCCACTAATCTGCTGTTCCGTCTTACTGCCAAGGGAGCCTAAACCACCATGCGTATTCATTCCATCGAATTGAACAACGTCCGCGGCGTGCGCCACCTGCGAGCCGACAATTTTCCGGATACCGGCGTCATCGTTATTCATGGCGGCAACGAGGCGGGTAAGTCGACCATCCTCGACGCGCTCGGCATCGCGCTTTTGGAGCGTGCCGGGTCCACGGCGAAAACAGCGCGCGATAAGACGCTGTCCGATCGCGGTGTCATGTGGCTCAAACCCGTGGACGTGGACGAGGCACCCGAGGTCACCGTGTCCATGAGCATTGGCCCTTATGACTTCAAGCTGTATAAGCGCTTTATCAAAGGCTCGAAGACGGAGCTGGAGATTACCTCGCCGAAGCACGAGAGCCTCACCGGTCCGGATGCTCAGGCACGACTCGACGAGATTATCGCTGAACATCTCGACAAGGCTCTGCTGGCGACGCTCTTCCTGCGCCAAGACCAGCTTGATGAGGGCATCGCCGCAGCTGGCGTGCCGTCGCTGACTGCGGCGCTGGAGCGCGAGACCGGCACGGACGCCGAGACCTCATTCGGTGACGACACTGACCTCATGCGCCGCGTCTCGGACGAGTTTCGCCGTTACTACACGGAGAAGGGGCGCGCCTCCGGTGAACTGAACAAGGCGGAGAAGAACCACGAGGCCTGCGTTGCCGAGGCCGCGCAGAAGCAGAAGAAGGTTGATGAACTTGCAGGCTTCGTGGACAGTCACGCTCGCGCGAATGACAAGCTCGAGCGCGCGCGTGAGGATCTGCCTGAGGCACGCTCCGTTCTGGAGGAGCGCGAAGCATCCGCGGCGAAGGCGACGCAGATGGCTGCCGCCGTGGAACAACAGCGCCAAGGCGTGGAACGCGCACGTCTCGACTCTGAGCGCGCAGACCAGGACCTCGCGCGCCGGGAAGAGCTGCGCAGCAACCTGGAGGAGTACGAAACTCAACTGAAGACGGCCGTTGAGGCCGTCGCTGCCGCAGAGACCGCCGCCAGGGAAGAAGAAGAGACCGTCGAGGAGCTCACCGCGGCGCTCACTAAGGCGAAGGCTGTGCGTGATGAAGCACGCACGGCCCGCGATGCTGCCCGTGTCGCTGCTGAACACGCCCAGGACCGTCAACGCCTGGCCCAGCTGCGCGAGCGCGTGAGCGAACTCGATGGCCTCGACGCGGCGGTGAAGGACGCCCGCGAGGTCGCCGCTGCGCGGGGTCGTGTCATCACGGATGCTGACGTCACGCGTGCTGAAAAGGCCTCCAACGAGGTCGAGCTTGCTGCCTCCCTGCGTGAGCAGGCGGCGGCCAAGCTGATTCTGCGTTCGGGCAAGGACTCGAGCGTTACCGTTGACGGCGAGGAGCGTGCGCTGCCCGCTGATGAGGATGTGACTGTCGCGCTCGATAACGGCACCGTGCTGGATATTGCTGGCATTTCTGCTCGCTTCGATGCAGGTGCTGCAGCGAGCGGGGACGCGCGTGCGCGTGAAGACAAGGCACGTGCCGCGCTCGCCGATATTCTGCAGGAGCTCGAGTGCGTAGACGTGGATGAGGTCCGCGCGACCCGTGACGCACACCGCGAAGTGGGGGAGCACCTCTCCCGGGCCGAGGCCGACTTGCGCTCTGCGCTGCGTGGCGAGGAGCTCGGCGACTTGCGTGCACAGCTGGGCGCCCTGGAGGCACAGCTCGAGGTTGCGGCTGCTGGTGTCAAAGACACTGCGGAAGAACTCAGCGTCGCCGAAGCAGAAGAAGCCCGCAAGGAAACACACGACGCATTTGAGACCGCTGACGCCGAGGTCGACAAGGCCGCGGCCCGCCTTGAACCGCTGCAACGCCGCCAGGCGCAGGCGGAACTTATCGCGGTGCAACAGAACGAAAAGGCAGTCCGCGAAAACGTTGAGCGTGCGCAGAAAGCCGTGGCTGCAGCCGCAGAGGCCGGCAGCGTCAAGGATCTGCAGGCGGCGGCGGAGGCCGCGAAGACGGCGCTGAGTGAACTGGAGGAACAGCTGGAGACGGTTGAGCGCGAGCTTGCAGACAACGACCCGACGCTGGCACAGAAGCTGGTGGTGGGCGCACAGACGCGCGTCGAGACTCTGGAGAACACCATCAGCACCGCCGAGAAGGAGATGCTCAGGATGGAGTCTTATATCTCGGCAGCCTCCGGCGCGGCAGAAGAACTTGAGCTTGCCCTTGCTGCTGAAGAGCTGGCGCAGCAAAAGCTCGCGGCCGTGCAGCGTCGCGCTGCTGCCGCGCGTCGTCTCTACGAAGTGCTCCAGGAGCACCAGACGGCCGCACGCCAGCGGTACGCGGCACCGTTTGCTGACCGCCTGGGACAGCTCGCGCGTTCCCTTTTCGGCGGCGACATCACATTCGACCTGGATGAGGAACTGCGCATTGCCAGCCGCACACGCGGCGGCGTCACGGTCGACCTCGACGCGTTGTCCGGTGGTGCGAAAGAGCAGCTGGGCATTCTCACGCGTCTGGCTATCGCCGACATGGTGGGCGATGACGCGGAGGGTGGGGGAGAGTCGAATGCTGGTGTGCCTGTCATCATTGACGACGCATTGGGTTCCACGGACTCGCAGCGCCTAGAACTCATGTCCACCATCTTCGCGGATGCCGGGCGTCACAGCCAGGTCATTGTGCTCACGTGTATGCCTGAGCGTTATGAGTGGATCCCTGGTCGCGTCGAGTTCGACATCGAAGATTTGAAACGTGTTCCACTTGCGGGTCGGTAATTCTTTGACGCCCCACCCTGGCATGCACGGCCGGCAGGGTGGGGCGAATGGTTGAATAGCACAACGAAACCTTAGATAGTCCTTAGTGAACAACTGTTTACGGTGTCACTATTGTACTCCGCGGCGACTTCATTAATTACGTTGTTATGATATGTTTTCTGAATTTAAGGTAAAAACTCGTTATATGAATCCGCTAAAGTCGCAGGTAGACCACAAAAGAAACTCATTTATTGGTTTGTTAAAGTGCGTTGAAGTGCTACCCTTGTTGAGGTGACTACAGAACCTCGATGGCTTAACGCGGAAGAGCAGGAGCTCTGGCGCGATATTCTCGGCACCATTCGTAAAATCAACCGCGGCATGGATGAGGCGCTCATGGCGCGTGGCGATCTCTCCGTGTCGGAGTTCTCTGTTCTTGTTTCGCTGTCTGAGGCTCCCGAGCAGCAGCTGCGTCTGCGCGAGCTGTGCGCGGATCTGGACTGGGACCGCTCCCGCACCTCGCACCAGGTCACGCGCATGGAGCGTCGCGGTCTCGTGCAGAAGATGAAGTCCGTGGGTGACGCTCGCGGTGTCGTTGTGCGCATCACCGACGCTGGCCTGGAACGCCTTGAGGCGGCTGCCCCGGATCACGTTGAGTCCGTGCGCCAGCTGGTCTTTGACCCAATGGACATGGCTGACGTCGAGGTGTTGAAGAAGTACTTCGCCGCAGTGGTGGACCATCCGGTGGACTTCTCCTCCGGCGTTCACGTGCCGGCCCAGGGCGAAGCTTAAGTTACCGCGCGACATTGGCAAGTAGGAGCGTTCTGTAGCGCCCTGATACCCCGCGGCACCGTTTTAAAGAATAGGTAACGCGAGGTCTTCTTTTGTCTGTGTGCCATAGAATGGCGGACATGATGGGTCAAGAATTATTTGAGCACCCCCTGCGCCAGTACGCGGAGTACGGCGTGACAGAGTTGCGCGAGGAGTCGCCGCGGCTCGGGGATCCGGCGTCTTTTGAAGATGATACGGCTACCGAGGAGCAGCTCGACCTCATGGAGGAGGTCTTCGCGCGCCACGCGGAGGACGCCGTGACCTTCGACGAAGAATCTGGGCTGTGGATTGTCGGTCCCGAGGAAGATATTGAGCGCATGTTCGCGGACCGTGAGGCGTTCCTTGACGCGCTGGAAGCGGGCGAAGATCCGGGCGTGTAGGCGCTCGAACTTTCTGTCTACCCCGTAAGGGGGTTGTTAGCACTAGGTAACCGTATGGTAACGAAATATCTCCGGATCGATAGGGAGATATGGGGCGCCACCTGCTACTCTAATAAGGGTTATTAAGAGACCAGAACGTCATCGAAGTGCCGTTGCGGCCTTCCTGGTCTTAAAGGATGAACGAAAGGAATGACGACATGAGCACTCGTCTGGAAACCGAAAAGCAAGAAGCTGCCGCCCGCGAAGCTGACAACGGCATCGCGAAGGAATTCCTTTTTGCCATCCCGATGTTCATCCTCTCGGCCATCGTGTGGATGGCCGCTCTCATGGGTATGCACTACATTGAGATGGGTTCCCTCTTCTAATTAACCTTGAGCTTTAGCGCGTCGGCTCCGGCACTTGCCGGGGCCGTTCGTTGTCTTGGCGCACTTCTCTTTCGTCCCTGAACCCCTACATGACACAGCTGCATAGCGAGCAGCGTTGAGCGGTTGCTCGCTGGCCGCGTGATAGTGGCGAGGGGCCGAACGTTGAGACGTGCAAACAAAATCCCGTTGGCCAACATTTCTGCTGGTCAACGGGATTTTTATTGTGCCCCCGACAGGGATCGAACCTGCGACCTTCGGTACCGGAAACCGATGCTCTAATCCGCTGAGCTACGGAGGCATGTGCTGTGCGCAGCACCGCCGGGCACTGCGCACGCAACGAGGAATAGTCTAACTCACGCCCTTCCCGGATCAGGAATTGCCCCGGGGGTGGCGTGGTGGTTGGACTGAGCGGAAGTCCTAGTGCAGGCCCGGTGCCGAGGTAGCGGCGGTATGACCGGTGCGCAGGTAGTCCACCACGATGTCATCCACGGCCTTGTTGCCGAGAGCAAAGTGGCCGTGGCCCGGACCGTTGACGGTGACCTGGTGGGCGCCCATGGCGTCACGGATTTCGCCTTGGTAGCGGTACGGCGTCTGCGGGTCGCGGGTGCCGGAGAGCATGAGCGGGCGGGTCGCCAGGTGTGCGCCGCTGAGCTTGACCGGGGTGGCTACCGGGCCGCGGCCGCTGCAGGCGGTGCCAGAGCCCCACAGCGCCGGAAAAACGTCATTGAAGTCGCCCGTCACGAAGTTGGACCAGACGAGCAGCGGCAGCTGCGTGGGGTCGCCAGGAACGGTGTTCTCGTTGCACATGATGAGCGCCTGCATATTTTGCGCTTGCATGGTCGCGTCCACCAATTTCTGTTGGTCCTGCTCGCTGAGGCCGTCGATACCTTCCGCGGCCATGTCGCGCTGTCCTGCGAGGTGTTCGGCGAACTTCTCCCACGTCTCGGGGCGCGGGCCGACCTCGCGTGTGATCGCGAAGGTCGTAGACGTCACGGGCACGGAATTGGGATGCGTCACCTTGTCTGCAAGGAAATTGGCGTTGGCGCGCAGCGCGCCCGTGGCCGTCATGAGATCGGCGCCGGGCTGGCCCACGACCTCAAGACCGGGCGGTAGGTCGCCAATCTTCGCGTTCGGCGGGAGCGTGGTGGGGCGCACGCCGGATTCGCGCTGGATGCGAGCAGCCCAGCGCTCGTAGACCGCCAGAGGTGTCGTGCCGAGGTGGAAGCGTGCGTCGTTGGCCGCGATGTACGCGAAGAGATCGTGGTAGGCGCCCTCATAGCCAGCACGCTGTGCGGGCAGGAGGCCGTTCCACGTGAGGCTCGTTCCCATGGCGGAGTCGAGCACGACGCGGTCCGTGTGCTGCGGGAAGAGCGTGGCATACGTCGAGCCCAGGAACGTGCCGTAGCTGAGGCCTGCGATGGAGATGCGGTCCTCGCCCAGGGCCTTGCGCACTTCCTCCCAGTCACGCGCGGTATTTTCCGTGGTGAGCGAGTTCGTGTAGCCCGGCGTACCCTTCTCACAGGCGTCACGCACTAGCTTGCCGTAGGCAAGGAAAACGTCAGCTTCGCTGCCTCCTGCTTCCTCACAGCGCACTGGCGTGGAGCCGGGCAGGCCGCGGGGCTGGACGCCGATGACGTCCCACTCGTCGCGCACGGCCTGTGGCCACGCAATTGCGTCATTGCCAGCCCACCCGTAGGCGTCGCCGCCCGGGCCGCCCGGGTTGGTAAAGAGCGCACCACGGCGTGCAGAAGGATTGGCCGCGGGCACCTTGACGAAGCCGACGGAAATCGTGCCGCGATCTGGGTGACCGTAATACGTGGGGACCGTGACACGGCCACACTGCGCGCGGTCGATAGTGACCTCAGCGGGGCAGTCTTCCCACGCGATGGCTGGCCGATTCTCAGCCTGGGGTTGAGCCTGTGCGGCAGGTTGAGCGACCATGCTCGGGGAAAGCAGCGTCGCGGCTGCCGCCAGAGTGGCGAGCAGGCCGCGGAGAGGACGGGGACTAGTAGACACACAACTCCTTGCAAGACGGACCGTTCCCGCCGCGGGCGTTGTGGTGGCCCGGGAGACGGGACGACAGAGACTATTGGAACTACTTTTTACTGTAACAAAGCTGGCTACATGGCGCAGCTGACCCGTGCCGTGCGGGGCGCCGCGCGACAGCACAACGCCCCGCCGGCGGCATCGGAAAGATGCGCGAGCGGGGCGTGGTGACCCGTGGCGGGTCGCGGAGGCGTTTTACTTCACGAGCAGCACGATGAGGTCACGCGGGCCGTGGACGCCCTCCACGCGGGAGAGCTCGATGTCCGAGGTGGCCGACGGGCCGGAAATCCACGTGGCTGGGTAATCCGGGTTGATACGGGAGACCATCTCCGGCACGCCGTAGACAACCTGGTCCGGGCGCACGATGACGAGGTGGCGGTCCGGCACGAGCGAGAGAGCACGGCGGCCGCAGAGCGGGCCTGCCTCGAGCACGATGGTGCCGGTCTGCGCGGAAGAGACGTGGGACTCGGTGACGACGGCATCGACGTCGTTGAGCTCACGCGGGTCGGATTCGCGGGAGTCCGGAGTAGCGTGGCCGCCCGCGGCATTGAAGGCCTCGAGCAGGGAAGCGTCCATGCCCTCGGCGTAGCGCACGTCGGAGCAGCCGCGCTGCTGGAGGATCTCTGCGATCTTCTGCGGCAGCTCAGACTCGGCGGCCTCGTGCACGTCCGCCTTGTAGTCTACGAGGCGGTCGATGAGCATCTCATGCAGCTCCTGCGCGTTGAGCGTGCCCTTGGTCTGGTACTCGCGGGGGATCTCTACGTGGTCGGGGAGACCTGCCTGCTTCTGGGCGGTGCGGATGCGCTGCAGGATCTCAGTCTTGGCGTCCATTACTTGTCTTCGCCTTTCTGGGGAGCGTTCGAGAGGGCATTGGTGGGCAGGCCCTCGGCACGCGCCTGGGCGAGCAGGTCCTTGGCGTCCTCGGTTTCAAACCATTGACGGAAGGACTTCTTTGGCGGCACCGCGGTGTCGCGGCCTGCGGACCAGCCGGATAGGAACAGCGGCAGGGATTCCATGACGCCGTTGAAGCCGCCGAGCACGCGGCCCAGAGCGACGACGCGGGTAACTTTGTCCCACAGCTGCGGGTGGTTCCAGAGCAGGCCCACGGCGCCGAAGAGCTTGGGCTCGATGGGCGGGGCGGCGTGCTCAACCTTCTGGTGGCGGTTTTCGAGGATGACCTCGGTGAGCGGAATCTTCACCGGACAGACTTCGTCACAACGACCACACAGCGAGCAAGCGTACGGCAGGGAGGCCGACGGATCGTGGTGGTCCTTGATGCCGGTGAGCTGCGGGGTAAGCGAGATGCCGATGGGGCCCGGGTAGACGGAGCCGTAGGCGTGGCCGCCGGCGCGCTCGTAGACCGGGCAGACGTTGAGGCACGCGGAGCAGCGGATGCACTTGAGGGCCTGGTGGCCGATGGGGCTCGACAGGGCGGCGGTACGGCCGTTGTCGAGGAGCACGATGTGGAAGTTTTTCGGGCCGTCGCCTTCCGTCACACCCGCCCACATGGAGGTGTAGGGGTTCATGCGCTCTGCCGTAGACGAACGCGGCAGCAGCTGGAGGAAGACCTCGAGATCCTGGAACTTCGGCACGAGCTTCTCAATACCCATGACGGTGATGAGGGTCTCCGGAAGGGTGAGGCACATGCGGCCGTTGCCCTCGGACTCCACGATGTTGATGGTGCCGGTCTCCGCCACACCGAAGTTAGCGCCGGAGATGGCGACCTTCGCCTTCATGAACTGCTCGCGCAGGAAGAGACGGGAGGCCTCGGCCAGCTCGGACGGCTCGGCCTTGAGTTCGTCCGTGGTGTTCGGCATCTTGTTGACGAAGATATCGCGAATCTCGGCGCGGTTGCGGTGGATGGCCGGAACCAGAATGTGCGACGGCTTGTCGTCACCCAGCTGGACGATGAGCTCGGCGAGGTCGGTCTCCTGGGCGTGGATGCCCTCGGCTTCGAGGTGCTCGTTTAGACCGATTTCCTGGGTCGCCATGGACTTGATCTTCACGACATCCTGGACGTCCTCGGCGCGGATGAGGGAGGTGATGATCTCATTGGCTTCCTTGTTATCGCGTGCCCAGTGGACGTGGCCACCGCGCTTGGTGACCTGCTCCTCAAACTGGAGGAGGAGTTCCGGCATGCGAGCTGCGACGTCTTCCTTGAGGGCGGAGCCAGCGTCGCGCAGCTGCTGCCAGTCCGGGGTCTCATCGACCGCGTGCTGGCGCTTGTTACGAATGGTGGTGGTGGCGTGCTGGAGGTTGCGGCGCTGCGTGGCGTTGTTGAGGCCATCGTGCGCGGCAGGGACGAAGCCGCGGTCACCGCGGAGGTTGCCCACGCCCTCAGGGGAGCGCGGCGGAGTGGTGTCGAGGAACGTGGTCATTAGAGCATCTTCTCCTTGGAGTAGGCGGCCGACTTCGGGGTCCACGGGTGCTCCTTGGTGGACGCCAGAATTTCCGCCATGTGGACGGCGCGGATGCCGGAGCGCTGACGGGACAGGGTACCGGCGATGTTCATGAGGCAGGAAGAGTCGCCGCCGGTGACGTATTCAGCCTCCGTCTCCTTGATGTGGCGAGCCTTGTCGAAGGACATGGACTGGGAGACCTCGGGGTTCTTCAGCGAGAAGGTACCGCCGAAGCCACAGCACTCTTCCGCGTTCTGCAGCGGGACGAGGTCGATGCCTTCGACCTGCTCGAGCAGCTGGTACGGGCGGTCGCCCAGTTTGAGGAAGCGTAGGCCGTGGCAGGAGGAGTGGTACGTCACGCGGTGCGGGAAGAAGGCACCGACGTTGGTGACACCTGCGATGTCCACGAGGAACTCCGGGAGGTCATACGTCTTGCCCGCGGCCTTCTTCGCGCCGTCCACGTCCGCGGCGGTGCCGTGGCGGTCTGCGAGCTGCACGTGCTTCTCACGTACGGCGCCCACGCAGGAGCCGGAGGCGGCGACGACGTAGTCGATGGACGGGTCTGCGAAGGCATCCGCGTAAGAGCGGATCATGCCCAGCGACTCCTTCTGGTAACCGGTGTTGAAGTGCATCTGGCCGCAGCAGGTCTGTTCCTCCGGGAAGACAACCTCGTGGCCGAGGCGCGAGAGGATGAGGGCCGTGGCCTTGTGAGCATCTGGGAACAGGGCGTCGCCGATGCACGTGGAAAACAGTGCAATACGCATGTATGCGCTCCTTTGGGTTCCAGCAGTACTGCCTGTTGTCTCGATGAGGGCTGAAGCCAGCATTTTCCACGGAAACGGACACTGACCGCTGGGTTGTACGTGTTATGGGGTTATGTATGAAATAGTACCGCGCATGGTGTGTAAATTCGACGCAAAAATAGGCTTCTAGCTGCGCTTATTCCGCAACATTAGTGTTGCGGAATTCGCTACCTGCGCGCCCGCTATTAAAAGACGGGCCGGGAAGCCGGATTTCCGAACGGGCGTGAGGATTTCATCACAAGAAAACGGGGGTAATTCGGGAGGGCAATCCATAGTATGGTCGTCTTGGAACCGCCAAGAACGCACAAAGCCCGCCCGCGCTGGCTGAAGGAAAGCCAGTGTGGGCGGGGCGTGCGGAAAGTGCTTTTAGGGAACCAGGAAGCCGAGCGCGTTCGTCATGAGGAAGACAATAACGCAGACCACCACGAGGAAGAGCGCGGAGTAGCCCACGACGGCCTTGAGGATCTTGGACTCCTGGCCTTCCATTTGGACGGCGGTCGCGGCAATGGCGAGCGACTGCGGGGAGATCATCTTGCCCACGACGCCGCCGGCGGTATTCGAGGCGAGCATGAGGTCCGGGTTCACGCCAATATTGTTGGCGGCGGTGACCTGGAGGTTGGCGAAGAGGGCGTTGGCGGAGGTATCTGAGCCTGTCACGGCGGTACCGATCCAACCGAGGACAGGGGAGAAGAGGGCGAAGATGCCGCCGGCCGAGGCCACGAACTCGCCAATCGCGATGGTCTGGCCCGAGTAGTTCATGGTGTAGGCGAGCGCTAGGACCAGGATGATGGTGAGGGCCGACCATTTCATGCGGTTGGCCACGTCGCCAAACTTCGTGACGGGGTCCGAAGCCTTGAGCGTGTAGCGGCCGTTTTCGTTGAAGAACATGTAAATGACCGCCACGATGATGCCAGCAATAAGTAGCAGCGAGCCCGGGTTGCCAAAGACGTTGAAGCTAAACGCGGTGTCCATGGGCTTGCCGTCCGTGGCGAGCACGGTGCCATCGAGCAGCGGCCAGGCGAACTTCACCTTGAGGAAGCCGAAGAGAGCCGGTACGGCGGTGGCCAGGCCGAAGACGGCGGTGACGACGGCATAGGGAAGCAAGGCCATCCAGATGCGGGAGCCGGTGAGGTCCGTGGAGGTCTCCTGCGCCGGCAGACCCATGCGCTCACGCAGGGCGTCGACGTTCTTGGGCTTCCACACGCGCAGGAATGCAAACGCACAGCCGAGCGAGACGATGCAGGCGATGACGTTGGTGAGCTGGTAGGCAAAGAAATTCGCCGCGAGCCACTGCGCGATGGCGAAGGAGATGCCCACGACGCCGGCGGCCGGAGCAGCTTCCTTCACGCCGCGCCAGCCATCAAGGATGAAGAGAATGAAGAACGGCACGGCGGCTGCGATGAGGAAGACGATGGAGGAGATGAGGCCTGCGATGTCCGCGGTCTGTTCGACGGTGCGGCCGCCCACCTCACCGGCGGTGGTGACGGGAATGCCCACGGCGCCGAAGGCCACCGGAGCGGTGTTTGCGATGAGCACGACGGTGGCGGCCTTGAGCGGCTTGACACCGAGCGCCAGAATCATCGTCGCGGTAATAGCGACCGGAGCGCCGAAGCCGGCGAGGGCCTCGAGCAGTCCGCCAAAGCAGAAGGCGATGAGGATGGCTTGGATGCGGATATCGCCGTCGCCGAGAAGGTCGAAGGTCTTGCGCAGATCCTCAAAGCGTCCCGAGGCGACGGTGATCTCGTAGAACCAGATGGCGGTGACGATGACCCAGACGATGGGCAGTAAGCCAAAGAGCCCGCCGCGCACGGCGGAAGAGACGGCCATGCCGAAGGACATGTCGAAGCCGAAGATGGCGATGAGAAGCGCCACGAGCAACGCGACGGCGCCAGAGGTGTGCGCGCGGGCCTTAATACCCAGCAGCATGATGAAGAAGGCGACGAGCGGCAAGATGGACACCAGCGCGGTGAGCGCCGGCGAGCCAGCTATGGCATCTGTCGTGATCTGAAAGGTGTTCATACGAACTCGCTTTCCCTAGGCAGAACAGGACACGGTGGCCCTGCTCGATCGATAAAGAGGATGGGTTGGTCTTTCTTAGACTAAACCGGGGTTAGCGATTTATTCCACATTTGTCGGTTCTATGACATCTACCTCACGCCAGACGGGGGCAGCTGCGTGCAACCTGCCGCGGTCCAGCAGGGACTAATGGTGCCCCGGCCGTGCATGACCTATAGAATTTGTCCCTATGAATCCTGCAGATCTTTCCGTGCTCATTCGCGACACCGCCGCGACCGTCATGGCCGCGCACGATCTGGACGCCTCCGTCCTGCCCGAGTCCGTGACCGTCGAGCGCCCCCGCAACCCGGAACACGGCGACTACGCCACCAACCTCGCCCTTCAGGTCGCTAAGAAGGCCGGCGCCAACCCGCGCGAGCTTGCTACCTGGCTTGCCGATGCCCTCTCGGCCGACGCCGCCATCGACTCCGCCGAGGTCGCCGGTCCCGGCTTCCTTAATATCCGCTTGGCCGCCGCCGCGCAGGGCGCCATCGTTGCTCAAGTCCGCGAGGCTGGCGCTGCGTTCGGCTCCAACGAGGAATACGCGGGCAAGAAGATAAACCTCGAGTTCGTCTCCGCGAACCCTACCGGCCCCATCCACCTGGGCGGCACCCGCTGGGCCGCCGTGGGCGACTCCCTCGGCCGCGTGCTCGAGGCCTCCGGCGCCGCCGTGACCCGCGAGTACTACTTCAACGATCACGGCCGCCAGATCGACCGCTTCTCTAACTCCCTCGTTGCCGCCGCAAAGGGTGAGCCGACCCCGGAGGATGGCTACGGCGGAGACTATATCCAGGAGATCGCGGCCAAGGTCATGGAGCAGGTTCCGGACGCCCTGGAGGGCACCGAGGACGAGATCCGCGAGAAGTTCCGCGCCTCGGGCGTGGAGATGATGTTCGCGCACATCAAGGACTCCCTCCACGAGTTCGGCGTCGACTTTGACGTCTACTTCCATGAGAACTCCCTCTTCGAGTCTGGCGCGGTGGAGAAGGCCGTCGCTCACTTGAAGGACAATGGCAAGCTCTACTTCGAGGACGGCGCCTGGTGGCTGAAATCCACCGACTACGGCGACGACAAGGACCGCGTGGTTATCAAATCCGACGGCGACGCCGCCTACATCGCGGGCGATATCGCCTACGTCGCGGATAAGTTTGACCGCGGCCACGACCTCGCCATCTACATGCTCGGCGCGGACCACCACGGCTACATCGCGCGCCTGCGCGCGGCCGCCGCGGCCATGGGCTACGACCCGAACCAGGTCGAGGTCCTCATTGGCCAGATGGTCAACCTGCTGCGCGATGGTGTCGCCGTGAAGATGTCCAAGCGCGCCGGCACCGTCATTACCCTCGATGACTTGGTCGAGGCCATCGGCGTCGACGGCGCTCGCTACTCGCTGGTGCGTTCCTCCGTCGACTCTTCGCTCGATATCGACCTGGGGCTGTGGACCTCGCAGTCCTCGGACAACCCGGTCTACTACGTGCAGTATGGCCACGCTCGTATCTGCTCCATCCTGCGCAAGGCGTCTGAGATCGGCGTGTCCGCAGAGGGCGCGGACCTCGCGCTGCTCACGCACGACAAGGAGGGTGACCTCATCCGTACCCTCGGCGAGTTCCCGGAGGTCGTTAAGGCCGCCGCGAACTTCCGCGAGCCGCACCGCATCGCGCGTTACGCTGAGGAGCTGGCCAGCGTCTTCCACCGTTTCTACGACCAGTGCCAGGTCCTGCCCAAGGCTGGCGAGGAAGCCGAGCCGATCCACTCCGCGCGCCTCGCGCTGGCCGATGCCGCCCGTCAGGTCCTCGCCAACGCCCTTACCATGGTGGGCGTGTCCACGCCGGAGAAGATGTAAGTGAGCACGACGGACTTCAACACGCTGCCGGCGCACGTGTGGCCGCGCAACGCCCGCCGCGAGGAGGACGGCGTCGTCACCATTGCCGGCGTCCCGCTGCCGGAGCTCGCCGAGCAGTTCGGCACGCCGCTCTACGTCTTCGACGAAGACGACTTCCGTGCGCGCTGCCGAGAGATGGCGGACGCCTTCGGAGGCCCGGACCACATCCACTACGCGTCCAAGGCGTTTATCACCAAGCGCGTGGTCAATTGGGTCAACGAGGAAGGCCTGTGCCTTGACGTCGCTTCGCTCAACGAGTGCAAGATCGCGCTCGCCGCGAACTTCCCGCCGTCGCGCATGACCGCGCACGGCAATAACAAGGAAAAGGAGTACCTCGAGCTCTGCGTCGACAACGGCGTGGCTCACGTCGTGCTGGACAACGAGGGCGAGCTGGCGCAGCTCAACGAGATTGCCGCCGCGGCGGGTCGCGTCCAGAACGTCATGATCCGCGTGAAGCCCGGTGTCGACGCCCACACGCACGAGTTCATCGCCACCTCGCACGAGGACCAGAAGTTCGGAATCTCGCTCGCTACCGGCGCCGCCTTCGACGCAGCCCGCGCGTGCCTCGAGGCCTCCAACCTCAACCTCGTGGGCTTGCACTGCCATGTCGGCTCGTCCGTCTTCAACGCGGAGGGCTTCAAGCTTGCCGCCGAGCGCGTGCTCGCGCTCTACAAGCGTATCCACACCGAGCTCGGCGTCGCCTTGCCCGAGCTCGATCTCGGCGGCGGCTTTGGCATTCCCTACATGGAATACGAGCAAGCCCTCGATGTCGCGTCGCTCGCCGCGGATCTGCTGGCCGCCGTAGACCGCACGGCCCAGGAGCTCGGCATCGCCGCACCCTTCGTCCTCGTCGAGCCCGGCCGCTCCCTCGTGGGCGCGTCTGCGGTCACGCTCTACCGCATCGGTACCGTCAAGGACGTGGAAACCGGCAAGGCCGAGCTGCCCATCCGCCGCTATCTGTCCGTTGACGGCGGCATGTCGGACAATATCCGTCCGGCTCTCTACGGCTCCGAGTACGACGTACGTCTCGTCGGCCGCGAGACCGAGGCCACGTCCGTCGACTCCCGCGTCGTGGGCTTCCACTGCGAGTCCGGCGATATTCTCATCGACGAGCGCACGCTCCCCGGCGACATCACGACGGGCGACCTCGTCGCTTTTGCTACGACGGGCGCGTACCAGTACATGATGTCCTCGCGTTACAACGGTGCGCTGCGTCCAGCCATCGTGTCCGTGCGCAATGGCGATGCCAGCCTCATGCTGCGCCGCGAAACCGTCGCGGATCTGCTCGCTCTCGAGGCCGACTAAAGCCCACCGCACGCAATATTTATTCACGCCCCGCAGCCTGGAATTCCCAGTTCAGCGGGGCGTCGGACGTTTTCTCCTACTGATGTGCCGCCCATCGGCGGGGGACTAGTGCGCGAGTAGACCGAGGGGTCTGTATTATGAGCGGAAGCAATTATTACACCCACTATTTTCAAGGGGACACCTCATGGCGAATAACCAGGCAGCAACCACCTATGGCCACGGCAAGGGTATCGGCGCGACCGTCGGCATCGCGCTGTTGGGTATGGGTACCGTTGGTGCCGAGGTGTTCCGACTCATCAACGAAAATGCCAACGACTTTGAGCAGCGCATCGGCGGCCCCGTCGCCGTTCGCGGCATCGCTGTCTCGGACACCTCCAAGGAGCGCCCGGGCGTTCCTGCGGAGCTGCTCACCACGGATGCTCATGCGCTCATCAACCGCGACGACGTCGACGTCGTCGTCGAGGTCATCGGTGGCATCGACTACCCGCGCGAGCTCGTCCTCGCTGCGCTCAGGGCCGGCAAGTCTGTCGTGACCGCCAACAAGGCGCTCGTAGCCGCGCACGCGGATGAGCTCGCCGCCGCCGCTAACGCCGCAGGCGTCGACCTCTTCTTCGAGGCCGCCGTCGCCGCCGCCATCCCGGTCGTGGGCATGCTGCGCCGCTCGCTGGCGGGCGACAAGATCCAGCGCATCTCCGGCATCGTCAACGGCACCACGAACTTCATCCTCGACGCGATGGAGACCACCGGCGCCTCCTACGAGGACGCGCTCGCCGAAGCCACCCGGCTGGGCTACGCTGAGGCAGACCCCACCGCCGACGTCGAGGGGCATGACGCCGCCTCCAAGGCAGCCATCCTCGCCTCCCTCGGCTTCTACACGCGCGTGACATTCGACGACGTCCACTGCGAGGGCATCTCCAAGATCACCGCCGAGGACATCGAAGCCGCCGACCGGGCTGGCTACTCCATCAAGCTCCTCGCTATCTGCGAGCGTCTCACCGCTGCGGACGGCACCGAGTCCGTCAACGCCCGCGTCCACCCGACCCTCGTGCCGAAGGACCACCCGCTGGCGTCGGTCAACAAGTCCTACAACGCGATCTTCGTCGAGGCCGAGGCCGCAGGCTCCCTCATGTTCTACGGCAACGGTGCGGGCGGTAACCCGACCGCCTCGGCCGTCCTCGGTGACCTCGTCGGTGCCTCGCGTAACAAGGTCCACGGCGGCCGCGCTCCGGAGGACAACACCTACGCGCACCTGCCCATCGCCAGCTTTGGCGAGGTTGAGACTCGCTACCACATCGACATGGAGGTCGCGGACCGCACCGGCGTGCTCGCAGCTATCTCCAACGTCTTCGCCGAGTTCGGCGTCTCGCTGCGTACCGTGCGCCAGGAGGACCGCGGCGAGACCGCCCGCCTCATCGTCGTCACGCATGCTGCGCGCGAATCTGTCCTCGCGGACATTGTCGAGCACCTCTCTGGCCTTGACGACGTCCACGCGGTCAACTCCGTGATCCGCCTCGACAACTAGTCCGCTCGACTAAGGTAATTCTTCATGAGCATTGACATTGAAGTCGGCACGACCGCCACGGTGAAGGTTCCGGCCTCCTCGGCGAACCTGGGCCCCGGTTACGACACACTCGGCATTGCGCTGAGCCTCTACGACACCGTTGAGGTCGAGGTCACCGCCTCCGGCCTCGAGGTGGAGATCTTCGGCGAGGGCGCGGACGAGCTCCCGCACGATGGCTCCCACCTGGTGGTCAAGGCCATCCGTGCGGCGCTCACCGCCGCGGACGCGCACGCCCCGGGCCTGCGCGTGGTCTGCCATAACACCATCCCGCAGTCGCGGGGGCTTGGCTCCTCGGCTTCCGCCGCCGTCGCGGGCGTCGCCGCTGGCAACGGCCTGGCGGGCTCACCGCTCACCAATGAGCAGCTGGTGCAGCTTTCTGCGGCTTTCGAGGGTCATCCGGATAACTCGTCTGCGTCTGTCCTTGGCCAGGCCGTCGTCTCGTGGACCACCGTCCCCGTCGACGGCCGCACCGCGCCGGAGTACAAGGCCGCAACCCTTGACGTTCACCCGGACATCAAGGTCACTGCGCTCATCCCGGACTTCCACGCGTCGACGCAGGCTGTGCGCCGCGTGCTGCCGTCGCACGTCACGCATTCCGATGCCGCGTTCAACGTGTCGCGTACCGCCGTCCAGGTCGCAGCGCTTCAGCACTACCCGGAGCTGCTCTGGGAAGGCACGCGCGACCGCCTGCACCAGCCGTACCGTTCGGACGTCCTGCCGGTGACCGCAGAGTGGGTCAACCGCCTGCGCAACCGCGGTTACGCCGCGTACCTCTCCGGCGCGGGCCCGACCTGTGCGGTCCTGCACACTGAGCCTATCGATGCCGCCATTCTCGACGACGCCCGCGCCGCTGGCCTGCGCGTCCTCGAGCTCGAGGTCGCAGGCCCCGTCGAGGTCACCGTCTCCCGGGCCTAGACACCGGACAGAGACGCACGACAAAAGCTCCCCTTGCCAACGGCAAGGGGAGCTGTCGTCGTGGGGCGCGAGCCGCAGCACGCCGCTCGGGCTTTAGTCTTACGCTGCGCTGCCTGCAGTCGTCATCGCAGGCTCAGCAGCGGCGGGCTCAGCCGCCTCAACGCGCTCGATGTGAACCTGGCAGATGCGGTTTCCGGACTTCGGAATGAGCTTGAGGTGCAGGCGTCCCTTGAGGTCGCGGCGCGAGAGCTCGTCGAGGTAGCCGTCGTGGACTGCACACACGAAGGGAGAGGGCTGGACGCCCGCCGCGACGAACGGGCAGGCATGCAGCTCCATCGCGGAGACGCCGGTGGAATTAAGTTCCTGGGCGTCGATGGTGGGATCGAAGCCCATGTCGCGCATCTTGCGGTAGAGCGGGGAGAGCGGATCGTCACCGTCGCGCCCGCAGTCTGTCATGGTCTGTGCCCACCGGCGGCCAATCTCGCGGGCCTGCTCGGACTGGAAATCGTCAAGGCTGTCTTTGTCCGCGAGCATCTCCGCCATGAGGCTGATGAGCGCGACGTATTCCTCGGCGATGGAGCGGTTGTCCGGAATGCGCACCTGGAAGATGAGCGACGGTCGTCCGCGGCCTTTGGCGGGCGCGGTAATCACACGCACGGCACCAGCGGCGACGAGTTCGTCGAGGTGGCCGCGGGCGGTGTTGACATGCATGTCGAGCTCGTCTGCGATCTCCGCGGCGCGTGCGCCTTGCGGGAAATCTTGCAGCGTGGTGAGAACTTCGCGCTGCTTAGGAGACAGGCGCAGGGCCTCGGGAAAGAGCTCAGTGGATGAGCGCGGCGTAGAAGGCATACTCACATCCTTGATGACAAGCGCTTGAACAGAGCGCGAAAACGTTCACTCGAAGAGATAACAGCTTTGAGATTACTCCGCGTAGAGCGGCGTACCCATTCTTCTGCGATGTTGTAATAAACATCACGAACCCCGTAAATATTACACCACCCCGAAAGTAAGGCTACGACGCTGCAGCGTAGACCTTGAGCTCTGAGGCCGGAATATGGCAGCGCACGCTCATGCCCGGAGTGAGGGCATCCGCGGTGGCAGCATCGATGGGCACGTCCACGACGCCCGCGCCGAGGTCGACGCTCGCCGTCGCATCCGCCAGTGTCGTCGCCGTGACCGCGATGACCTTGCCCGCCAGGCCGTCGTCTGAGTCCACGATGTTGGCCGCCGTCGGTCGGAACGTGGCCAACGCGGCGGCGCCTTCCGGCAGGCCATCGGTGTCGACGCGCAGTCGCGTGCCAGCGCACACGACCTCGTCGGTGCTGGTGACCGTCACATGGAGCATCCCGAGTCCCGCCAGTCCCGCGACGAACGGCGTGGGCGGCGTGCGCAGCAGCGTGTCCGTGGGGCCCGCGGTGACAACCTGGCCGCCCTCGAGTACGGCCGCGAAGGAGGAGAGTCCCGCGACGTCGAGCGCGTTGTGAGTGACCATGAGTGTCGTACGGTCGTGCGCGGTGGCATGGAGAAAGCGGCGCCACCGCGCGGCTGAGGCGACGTCCACGGCGGCGAGTGGCTCGTCAAGGATGAGCACCGCCGGACGCGCAGCGAGCGCGCGGACCAGGGCGACCTGCGCGGCCTGGCCGCCGGAGAGCGTGGGCACGCGGGCGTCGGCGACATCGGCGAGTCCGGCGGCATCGAGCATCTGTGCTGCCTTCTCGCGGCCGACGACCATAGCGACGGCTCCCAACGCCGTCGTCGTGGGCGGCAGGCCCGGCCGCTGCGTGAGCATGACCACGCGTCCGCCGCCAGCGTCCACTGTGACGTCCGCGCGCACGCGGCCGGCGATGATATTCATGAGCGTCGTCTTACCGGCGCCGTTTTCGCCGATGATGGCGGAGATCGTGCCGGCCGGGAAGACCGTCGTGTGGTCGCCGTGGGACACCGTGACCGCGGCCGCTGAGTCCGGTGCGGTGAGCTCGCGCAGGCGCGCGGAATCGAGACACCCCAGCTCGCGGGCGCGCTGGCGCGGAGTCTTGCGGACCAGCGTCGGCAGGCCAGCCACCGCGAGCGAGACGATGGCGAGCGCGATGAGGATGGCTGAGAGCACGTAGGCGTTTTCGGTGCTTACTTCGCGCTCGAGGTAGATGCCCAGCGGCATCGTGCGCGTAATTCCAGGCATGGAACCGGCGAAGGTGATCGTCGTACCGAACTCACCCAGGGACCGTGCGAAGGCGAGCGCGGCGCCCGTGAGGATGGCTGGGGCCGTCATGGGTGCGGTGATTTTGCCCAGAATCTGCCACTGCGTGAGCCCAATGCCGCGCGCCGAGGCGAGGATCTCCCCGTCGATTTGGCGCAGTGCCGTGTCGACGGCGACCACAACGAAAGGCAGCGCGACAAAGATATGCGCCAACACGACGCCGGAGAAGTCGAAGGCGAATTGGATGCCGAGGGCGTCGAGTATCGGGGCGAGCAGTCCGCGGCGCCCGAAAGCTGCGGTCAACGCGAGGCCTGCGACGACCGGAGGCATGGCCAGTGGCACGTAGACAAGCAGGCGTACGATGGATGCGCCGCGGCGCAGGTTGTGCAGCCACACGGCCAGCCCCACACCGAGTGCTACCGCGATGACTGTTGCTTGTGCGGCTGCCGCGAGCGTGATGATGAGCATCTCGCGGGTCTCGGCACGCGCGGCAATCTCGACGAAGCGTCCCCACGGCACGCGCAGGCCCAAGGCGATGATGGGCCCTACGATATACGCCACTGCCGCGATACCCAGCACGGTGAAGACGACCGGTGTCGCTACTGGAGCGCGGCGCAGGCGAAGCGGGGATTCGAGGTCAGTGGCGTTCATGTAAACAGCAGGTGGGGTATCCGGGAACTAATCAGCCGGGGTGAAACCGAACTCCGTCCACGTGGAATCGAAGTCATCGGCGAGCGTATTCAACAGCTTAGTCGCCGCGTCCTTGTGCTCGGAATCCTTGACGGTGGCGCCCAGGATGGAGTTGGTGAACTTCTCGGCTCCCGGAATCTCGATGACCTCGACGGCATCACCGGCGGCTGCGGCGTCCGTGGAGTAGACCCAGCCTGCGTCGGCCTCGCCGGAGGTGACCTTGCCCAGCACGTCCGCGACCTGGCTCTCGAGCGAGTCTGCCTTGAGGTCGAGGCCCTTGTCGTCCATGATCTTCGTCGAGACGTCGCCGCACGGCACGGTGGGGTCGCAGAGCACGAAGGTCGTGTCCTCGGTCAGGTCATCAAGGGACGTGATTCCCGCCGGGTTGCCCTTGGGCACGACCATGACCATGACGTTTTCGGCTAGCGTCTGCGGCTCGTCTACGGTGCCGTCCGCGACCGCTTGGTCCATCGTCTTCTTCGATGCCGTGAGCAACAGGTCCGCCGGAGCGCCCTCCTTGATCTGCTGGACGAGCGCAGCCGAACCACCGTTGTTGAAGGTGAGCGTGGCCGGGATGTCTGCCGCGGCCTTCTCCATGGCCTCGTTGAGGACGCGCGTCGAGGACGCGGCGAAGAGAGCCAGCTGCACGGATTCGGCGGCATCGGAAGCCGGGGTGTTAGAGGCCCCGGAATTATCGGACGACGCAGACGCGGCTGTGTCGGCCGAGCCGGTGCTCGAGTCCTTCTGCTGAGTCGGGGAGCAGGCGCTCAAGGTGACGGCGGTGGCAGAGGCTGCAAGGACGGCGAGAAGCGGACGGATAAGACGCATGAGTGAACTTTCTGCAGAGGCGAGTAATGGGTTCAAGTTTAGTGGGTGCAAATACAAATATCTGATGAAAAACGCACCATCGCCCCGCACTGTGGGGCGGGGCGATGGTGCGAAGGCAGAGGAGTTTACGCGGTGCGCGTGAACTTGATGTGCACCTCCTGCGGCTCCTTCTTGAGGTACTCGAGCTCGAAGTCCTCCTCGCGGGCCTCGATCTCGCGCAGCAGCGGGATTGGGTCATGCGGGGCGACGAGCACCATGGACTCACCCACGTTGAGGGTGCCCAGCGCACCATGAATGGCGCCGTGGCGCACGGCGTGCGGAATCGTGGTGGCGTCGAGGGTCGGGATGTCGTTGCCCTTGTGGGCGTCAGAGATGGGCAGCTGCATGGCTATGGTCCTTTCGGTTGATGTTCGCTTTTATCTTAGGCTCAATATTAGTACGATAAAACTCGTGAAAAATAATCGAGCCACGCAGAGCGTCGCGCACCGGATGGCGTTCCTTGCCGTCGCGGGCGCGTCGCTCCTCGTCGGTCTCGCCGCCGGCGCCTCGTTGCTCGGCTTGACGTGGGGGCCTGCGGGTGCGGCGGCCTCCATCGCGCGCGACCATGGGCCGCTTATGGTCTTTGGCTTCGTGGGCGGCGCCATCGGCCTGGAGCGCGCCGTCGCCGTGCGCACGTCCTGGGCGTGGGCGGGACCGGCGTTCCACGTCCTGGGCGTCGTGACGTTGCTCGCGGGCCTGCCGCGTGCCGTGCCCGCAGCCGCCTTTGCCGCTTCGTTCCTCGTCCTCGGCGCGATATACACCGAGATTTACCGCCACCGTCAGCCCATGCTCGCCGTGCTCGTGCAGGCCGTCGGCGTGCTCGGCGGAGTCTCCGCGGCCGTCCAGTGGGCCACCACCGGCGGATTCGCCGCCGCGATGCCGCTCGCGGTGCTCTACGCCGTGGCGACCATCCTGGGTGAACGCATGGAGCTCGCGCGGCTTACCATGTCCGGCGCCCGCGCCGGAGGTTCGCTCGCCGCACTCGTGTTGGCACTCGCCGCCGCGGCGGTGCTCTTCCTCGCCAACCCGGCCATTGGCTACCGCGTCATGGGGCTCACCCTCGTCGCGTGTGCGGCCCGCGCGGCCCAGCTCGACGTCGCGAAGAACCTCGTGCGGTCCACCGGCCTGCCGCGCTATACGGCCATCGCGATGCTCGCCGGCTACGGCTGGCTCGCCCTTGGCGGCGTGTTCTGGCTGGCCTTCGGGCCGGACGTGACGGGCTTTGCCTACGATGCATCCATCCACGCGGTCTTCCTGGGCTTCGTCATCTCCATGATCTTCGCCCACGCGCCGACCATTTTGACCTCGGTCATCCGGCGCAAGCTCCCGTATCACCCGGCGCTCTACGTGCCGCTCATCCTGTTGCACCTGGGACTGGCCCTGCGCATCTACGCGGATCTGCGCCAGTACGCCGGGGCCTATCAATCGGGCGGGCTCGCGACCATCCTCGCGGTGCTCGTGTTCTTAGTTACCGGCATAATTCTTACCTGGAAGGAGGCGCGTCATGGAGATAGGACTCGGCCCCAGCGCACCGCAACCACGGCTTAAAGCGCAGGCCGCGCCGTTGAGCGACGTCTCGCTCGCAGGCCGCCGCCGCTGGCACACGCTGGCCTTCGCGGTCATCGCGCTGTGGATTTTTATTGGCATGGGCTACGTCATCGCCCGCCAATTCGGCGCACCTGTCATCTGGTGGGAGCTCATCCACCCGTTTACCATCGGCGCGCTCACCACGGCGATCATCGTCTATTCCACGCACTTCGCCGAGGCGCTCACCCGCACCGCGACACAGGATTACCGCGCCGTTGCCGCGCGCGTGGCGCTCGTCCAGGTGGGACTCCTCCTCCTACTCATCGACCGCGCGGGCTATGACTGGGGCCCGCTTGCCGATGCCGCCTCGCTCCTCATCATTGCCTCCCTCGCGTGGCACATCTGGGCCATCGCGCGCGCCCTGCGCGGTTCGCTCGCCGGGTCCTTCGCCGTCACCGTGCCCTTTTACATCGCGGCCGCCGCCTTCATGATCGTCGCCGTCGTCTGCGCCGTGCTCGCCGGGCGGGGAGTGGGCAACTATTCCTCGCTCATCGCGGCCCACCAACGCGCGGCGGTCTGGGGCTTTGCCTTGCTCACCATCGTCGGCACCGTGGTGACGCTGCTGCCCACCCTCTCCAGCACGAAGATTTCGCCCACCGCCCGCGCCCGCTGCCTGCGTGCGCTCACGGTGCATTGCAGTGGGCTTTCGGCCGCCGTCGTGTGCTACGCGCTCGGCCTGCCCGTGCCCGCGGGCATTGCGCAGCTGCTCACTGTGCTCGCCAGTGCGCTCGTTATCGCCCCGGTCGTGTCGGGCGTGCTGGGCGGGGCGCCGCAGGTAACGGCGGCATCGGCAAGCGTGCTGGCCGGAGTGTTCTGGATGGTGGCGCTCAACGCTGCCGATGCCGCCTCAGTCCTGGCCGGAGCCTTCCCCCGGGCAGTCACCCTCGTGCTCATGCCGGCCTTCGTGGGCGGCGGGCTGCTCCAACTCGTTACGGGCGTGCTCACGCACCTGCTGCCCACGCTGCGCGGTGGTGGGCGTGAGGCCGTTTACGAAGGGCGTCGACGCGGCACGTTCGCGGCGCCCGCGCGTGTGGTGCTGGTCAACCTTGGCGCGCTCATTACGCTTACCGGCCCAGCACTGGCCGGGATTATCATGATGGGGTTAGGCCTCATCGGTCACGTGGCGACTATCTGCTGGTCGCTGAAAGTTAGGAAGTCCGCATGACGAATCTTATGTCCCCGCAACCCTCCCAACCGTCCCAGCCGGCTCAACCGGCGAAGTCGAACGCCAACGGCTGGGCCGCCTGGCTGCTCATTGGCCTCGCCATCGCGGCCGTGGTCGTGCTCGCCGTGGTGAACACGACGGCAACGAACAAGGCCTCATCGCCGGCGGCTCCGGTCGCGGCATCTGGAGACGATGTCGTTGTCGATGTCACCGTGGACGGCATGGCCTTCGTGCCGAATTCCGTGGACGTGCCCGCGGGCTCGCGCCTCATCGTGAACTTTACGAACACCGGCGACAAGGTCCACGACTTGAAGATCGGCGATAACGAGACCGGCCGCATCGAGCCGGGCAAGTCCGCGCAGCTCGACGTGGGCGTCATCACGGAGGACATCAAGGGCATCTGCACGATTGCTGGCCACGAGATGCAGGGCATGACGTTCATGGTGCATGCGACGGGTGCGAACTCCGAAGCCTCAACTGGTGAGCACAACCATGCCGTCGCCGGTGCCTCCAACCCGTTTGTCACCGTGCCGTCTGCCGCGGACCGCACGAAGAAGCGCGACGATTTCCAGGCGCGCGACGCCGCTCTGGCACCGTCGACGGGCACGGTCCACGAGGAGACGTGGGAGATGACCGAGGAAGTCCGCGAGGTCGCGCCGGGCGTGAAACAAGTGCAGTGGCTCTTTAACGGCCAAGCCCCGGGTCCGACGCTTCACGGTAAGGTGGGTGACACGTTCAAGATCACGCTTGTCAACAACGGCACCATGGGCCATTCCGTCGACTTCCACGCCGGCGAGGTCAACCCCGACACCACCATGGCGACCATCGAGCCCGGCGAGGAGCTCACCTACGAGTTCACCGCCAACCGCTCGGGAATCTGGATGTATCACTGCTCGACCGACCCGATGAGCCTCCACATCGCCAACGGCATGATGGGCGCGGTCATCATCGACCCGGTCGGCGACGACGCCCTGAGCGACGTTGACGGCGAGTACACGTTCGTGGCCTCCGACGTCTTCCTCGGCGACCAAGCCATCGGTGCCAACCCCGACCGCGTCGCGAACGGTGACTTCGACCTCATGGCGTTTAACGGCTACCCCAACCAGTACGACCTCGAGCCGCTGCACGCCAAGGTCGGCGAGACCGTCCGCCTGTGGGTCCTTAACGTCGGCCCGGACCAGCCGCTGAGCTTCCACGTCGTGGGCGAGCAGTTTGACACCGTCTACAAGGAGGGCACGTACCTCATCCGCGACGAGAAGCGGACCGGCTCGCAGGCCCTCGATCTCCTGCCTGCCCAAGGCGGCTTCGTGGAGATGACCTTCAACGAGCCCGGCACGTACAGCTTCGTCAACCACATCATGACGAACGCCGAGAAGGGCCAGCACGGCAAGATCATCGTCACCGAGTAGACCGCAGCCACCTGGCACCCGAGACACCGCGCCCCGGTTCGAGGCGCGGTGTCTTTGTGTCTTCCTATCAAGGGGCGGAAGTTGTGGCCGCCGACGGTGCCCAAGAGCGGCACATGTAGGGACTTAGACGGCGTAAAGACACAGGGCAGGGATCGGGAAACGCCCGCGCTCCTGTGCGAGGAGAGCGGGCGTTGGTGGGGCAGGGCGCCGGTTAGGCGCCGTGCGAAGGTGTCTCGGACTTGTCGAGCTGGGAGTGGTGGTTGCGCACCGGCTCCCAGGCGACGTGGCGGCGCATGTCCGTCGCGCGGGAATCGCGGGAGCGGTAGACCACATACGGGCGCGTGACGTAGCCGACCGGTGCGGAGAACGCGTGGACCAGGCGGGTGTACGGCCACACGGCGATGATGGTGAAGCCAGCGAGGACGTGGAGCTTGAACTGCCAGGGGACGTCAACCATCGTCTCCGGGTGGATATTGAACACGATGAGGTCGCGCAGCCACGGCGAGATGGTCTCACGGTAGTCGTAGCCTTGCGGGCCGCCGAAGACCTGGGTGGAGAACGTCGCGATGGTGCCCGAGAGCAGCGCCAGACCCAGGAAGACGTACATCACCTTGTCCGACTTCGAGGTGGACAGGAAAACGGAGCGGTTGACGATGCGGCGGTAGAGCAGGCCACAGAAGCCGAGGACCACGGCGACGGCGGCGATGGAGCCGGGGATCGTCGCGATGAGGTGGTAGGCGTGGTCGCTGATGCCGACGGCACGGGTCCAGGACTTGGGCATTGCCAGGCCCATGAGGTGGCCGATGACGACGAAGACCATGCCCCAGTGGAAGAGCGGGGAGGACAGACGCAGCAGCTTGGATTCGTAAATCTGGGACGAGTGCGTGGTCCAGCCGAACTGGTCGGTGCGCCAGCGCCAGAAGATGCCCACGAAGAAGGCGGCGATAGCGAGCCACGGGAACGCACCCCAGAGGAAGTTATTGAAATGTTCCATGGTGGATCCTTAATGAATGTCGGGTTGAGCGGTGGGGAAGGGAAGATCGGCGATACCCACCATCTCAGCGGGCGGGCCGGTGCGGATAAGGTCAACGTATTTCTGCGCGGTCTCCTCGTCGACGTCGGGCAGGGCCTTGCATAGCGCGACGATGAGGTGCGAATACGGCGAGCCAAGCTGCTCCAGCGCGGCGCGGAGCACCTCGATGCCTTCACGATAGCTGGCGAGCATCTCCACCGCGCGGGCATGCGGCTCGCCCTCGGTGTAGGCGAGTGCCTCGAGCATGACGCAGAGGTGGTCTGGCATCTCATCGGAGTCGAGCTCAAAGCCCAAAGACTTGAGCTGCTCACCGATGGACAAGATGGCCATGCCACGCTGACGCGTATCGCCCACCGCGTAGTAGGTGAGGAAGAGCGAGCAACGGCGGCGCTGGTCGAAGATCTCGACGTAGTGCTCCTCGAGCCCACGCAGGCCGGTCGAGCGCGCCCAGTCCGCAAAGGTCATGAAGTCAGTCGCAATCGCCATGGGCAGCTCACCAAGCTGCTCCTGGACGATGTCGAGGCGCTCGAGGTAATCCTCGCCCGGGTAACGCAGCAGCACGGAGGCGGCCATGGCGACGAGGCGCCGCTGGTCATCGGTGACCTCGACGGGCGCGACGAGTGTTGCTGGAACCTTACCGGTATGCGTGCGCACGGTGCGCTTGACGTCGGCGGCGCCGCCCATGCTGCCGATGCCGGCGGGCGTGCCGAAGCCTGCGGGGGCATCGTCAGGCTGGGGCACCGGCATGCGCGCGGCGAGCTTTTCGAAGATACCCATTTAGCGCTCCGGGAACATGGAGTCCGGGCGGTCGCCCGTCCAGCTGAGCAAGGAGACCTTGCCTTCCGATGCCGCCGCACCCTCGGTGTGGCAGGCTTCCGGAGCGCCCATGCCGAGGTCATGGAAGACATCGTCGCTGGCGCGGGACGGGTCGACGTTGCCGAAGGGATCGAGCGAGGCGATGCCGCGCGGGGTCTCCGGGGACGCAGTCGGGATGACGTAGCGGTCATCGTACTTCGCGATGGACAGCAGACGGTACATGGAGAGCATGTCCTCGCCGGTCATGCCGACGGCCTGTGCGATCTCTTCCTGCGGTTCGTTGCCCAGGTTGATATCACGCATGTAGGAACGCATGGCGACGAGGCGGCGCAGGGACTTCTCGACGGGCACCGTGTCGCCGGCCGTGAACAGGCCTGCGAGGTACTCGAGCGGGATGCGCATATTCGACAAGGCGGAGAAGAGGATCTTGTGGTCCTCGCCGTCGTTGCCGGACTTGGTCACCTGGTCGACGATGGGGGACAGTGGCGGGATGTACCAGACCATGGGCAGCGTGCGGTACTCCGGGTGGAGCGGCAGTGCCAGACCGTACTTGAAGATGAGGTCGTAGATGGGCGAGTTCTGCGCGGCATCGATCCAGGAGTGCGGGATGCCCGCAGCCTGGGCGGCCTTGACGACCTCCGGGTCGTGCGGGTCGAGCATGATGGACTTCTGTGCCTCGAAGAGGTCCTTCTCGTCCGGGACGGATGCGGCCTCGGCGACGCGGTCAGCGTCGTAGAGGATGACGCCGAGGTAGCGCAGGCGGCCCACGCAGGTCTCGGAGCAGACGGTCGGCTGGCCGACCTCAAGGCGCGGGTAGCAGAGAGTACATTTCTCAGCCTTGCCGGTCTTGTGGTTGAAGTAAACCTTCTTGTAGGGGCAGCCGGAGACGCACATACGCCAGCCGCGGCACTGGTCCTGGTCAACGAGGACGATGCCGTCCTCGGCGCGCTTGTACATGGCGCCGGACGGGCAGGAGGACACGCAGGTGGGGTTCATGCAGTGCTCGCAGATGCGCGGCAGGTAGAACATGAAGGAATCCTCGATCTCCTTCTTCACGGAGAGATTCATCTTGTGCAGCGTGGGGTCCGCGTCCATCGTGGTGGTGGAGCCGCCGAGGTTATCGTCCCAGTTGGAGGACCACTCAATCTTATTGATCTCGCGACCGTCGATCTGGGAGACCGGCTTGGCGGTGGGCTGGGTCTTCTGCCCGGCCTTGGCACCCATGAGGTCCTCGTACTGGTAGCTCCACGGCTCGTAGTAGTCCTGGATGGTGGGCAGGTTCGGATTGTGGAAGATGGTGGCGAGCTTCTTCAAGCGTCCGCCCGCCTTGGGCTTGAGCTTGCCGGAGGAGGTGAGCTCCCAGCCGCCCTTCCACTTCTCCTGGTCCTCCCAGGTGCGCGGGTAGCCCAGACCCGGACGGGTCTCGACGTTGTTGAACCAGATGTACTCGGTGCCTTCGCGGTTGGTCCATGCCTGCTTACAGGTGACTGAACACGTGTGGCAACCGATGCACTTGTCCAGGTTCATAATCATGGAGATTTGGGCCATGACCTTCATTAGTAGGTAACCTCCTGGGAACGACGGCGCACGCGCGTGACCTCGTCACGGTTGTTGCCGGTTGGGCCGATGTAGTTGAAGTGGTAGGTGAGCTGGCCGTAGCCGCCCGCGATGTGAACCGGCTTGATGGAAATACGCGTGAGCGAGTTGTGCGTACCGCCGCGGCGGCCAGTGTGCTCGTTGAGCGGCGTACCCACTGTGCGCTCCTGGGCGTGGTTCATAATCATCGTGCCCTCCGGGATGCGGTGGGAGACGATGGCGCGGGCGGAGACGACGCCGTTGCGGTTGTAGACCTCGACCCATTCGTTGTCCGCGACGCCAATCTTCTTGGCGTCCTTGTCGGACATCCACACGACCTGGCCACCGCGGGAGATGGACAGCACGTGCAGGTTATCGAAGTACTGCGAGTGGATGGACCACTTGTTGTGCGTGGTGAGGTAACGCAGGGTCACCTCGGCCTCGCCGCGCTCGTTGGTCAGCTGCTGACCCGGCTCAAATTCGCCGTGCATGCGGAGGTGGTCGAGCGGCGGGCGGAAGACCGGCAGCGACTCGCCGTAGTCCATGAACCAGTCATGGTCGATGTAGTAGTGCATGCGGCCAGTGATAGTGTGCCACGGCTTGTCGAATTCGACGTTGATGCTAAACGCCGTGTAGCGACGGCCATTGCGCTTATCTGCGGTCCACTCCGGGGAGGTGATGATCTCGGTCGGACGCTCCTTGATGGAGTCCCATGTGATGCGCACATCCTCGTCAGCGGTGCCGAGCGGGGTGAGGTCCTTGCCGGTACGCGACGAGAGGAACTCGAAGCCCTGCTTGGCGAGCTCGCCGTTGGAGACGCCGGACAGATGCAGGATGGCGTCGATGACCTTGGTGTCCTTCGTGAGATCCACGAGCTCGCCCATGGAGGTCTTCTCGGTGCCGCAGATGAGCTTAAGCTCTTCGACCTGCTTCTCCACGTTGAATTTCGTGCCGTGGACGCCGGTGCCGGCCTTGGCCGACAGCGGGCCCAAGTGGGTCCACTTCTCGTAGATCTTCGTGTAGTCGCGCTCGATGGTGGCGATCTTCGGCATGGTCAGCCCCGGGACGAGGCCGACTTCCTTGATATCGGGGACGATTCCGCGGGCCATGCCCATCTCATCCGGGGTGTCGTGGTGGCTCGGCTGCGTGACCACGTCGGTTTGCGTGCCCAGCCACTTCACAGCCATCGCGGACAGCGAGGCAGCGAGGTCACGGAAGACCTCGAAGTCCGTGCGTGCCTCCCACGGCGGGTTAATCGCCGCGTTGAAGGAGTGCAGGTACGGGTGCATATCCGTCGAGGACATGTCGTGCTTCTCATACCAGGTGGCGGCTGGGAGCACGATGTCGGAGACGAGCGTCGTGGATGTGTTGCGGAAATCCGTGGTCAGCATGAGGTCGAGCTTGCCCTCAGGCGCGTCGTCGACCCAGGTGATGGACTTCGGGCGCTCCTCCGGGGAGAGCTCGGCCGCGGTGGCGTCCGAGTCCACGCCCAGCAGATGGCGCAGGAAGAATTCCGTGCCCTTGGCGGAAGAACCCAGCAGGTTCGTGCGCCAGTTGAGCAGGATGCGCGGCCAGTTTTCCTTGGCCGACGGGTTGTTGTAGGAGAACTCGAGGTCGCCGGATTCCAGCTGGTTGACAACGTAATCCTTGATGTCCTGGCCAGCGGCCTTGGCCTCGTCCGCGAGGAGCAGCGAGTTCTTGTTGAACTGCGGGTAGGAGGGCATCCAGCCGCGGGTCATGGCCTCGACCATCGTGTCGGCGACCATCTTGTCTTCGATGGAGCCGTGGCTAGCCAGCGGCGAGCCCAGGTGCGAGGCGTGCGAGTTGTCGTAGCGGTACTGCTCCGTGGCGAAGTAGTAGAAGCCGGTGGAAATCATGTGGCGCGGCGGACGTTGCCAGTCCGTGCCCATGGCCCACTGGGTCCAGCCGTTGATGGCGCGCAGCTTCTCCTGGCCCACGTAGTGAGCCCAGCCGCCGCCGTTAACACCCTGCGTGCCACACATGGAGGTGAGCGTCAGGAATGTGCGGTAGATAGTGTCCGCGTGGAAGTAGTGGTTGACGCCGGCGCCCATGATGATCTGGGAGCGGCCCTGTGAATCTGCGGCGTTCTGCGCGAACTCGCGGCCGATGCGGATGCAGGTCTCAGCGGCGACGCCGGTGAGCTCTTCCTGCCAAGCCGGGGTGCCGACCTCGGAGGCATCGTAGAAGTCCTTGGGCCAGGACCCCGGGAGATTGAGCTCCTCGCGGTTGACGCCATAGTGGGCGAGCAACACGTCGAAGACGGTGGTCACGAGCTGGCCGTCGACCTCGCGGACCGGGACGCCACGGTGGACAACGCCGGCGCCGATCGGCTTATCGGTGCCCACATCGCTCGGGTCAGCATCGAGGTCGAAGCGCGGGAAGAGCACCTCGGCGGTGGAGTAGGAGTCGGTCTCCGCGATGGACATGACCGGATCGGCGTTGCCCAATGAGAGGTTCCACTTGGAGGATTCCATGTCCCAGCGGTCTGCCATCGTGCCGCCCGGGTCGACGACCTTGCCGTCTTCTTCCATGACGAGCGTGCGGTAGGCGGCATTGGGGGAGCCGTTGAGGGAGGCATCGGAAAGCTGGGCAGCGGTGAGGAACTTTCCTGGGGTGTACGTGCCATCCCCGCGGTCCTCGAGGGTGATCAGGAACGGTGAGTCCGTGAACTTACGCATGTAGTTCATGAAATACGGTTCCTGGCGCTCGACGTGGAACTTCTTGAGAATGACGTGGCCCATGGCGAACGCGAGGGCGGCGTCGGTGCCCGGGTTGATCTGCGCCCACTCGTCGGCGAACTTCGTGTTATCTGCGAAGTCCGGGGAGACAACAACGACCTTGGTGCCGCGGTAGCGGGACTCGACCATGAAGTGGGAGTCCGGCGTACGGGTAACCGGAATGTTGGAGCCCCACATCATGAGGTAGGACGAGTTGTACCAGTCGCCTGACTCCGGGACGTCCGTTTGGTCGCCGAAAGTCTGCGGGGAGGCCGGCGGAAGGTCGGCGTACCAGTCATAGAAGGAGAGTGCTACGCCGCCGATGTGCTGAAGGAAGCGCGAACCAGCACCGTAGGAGACCTGCGACATGGCCGGAATAACGGTGAAGCCGAAGATGCGGTCTGGGCCGTGCTCACGAATGGTGTAGACGTGTGCCGCGGCGGCCATCTCGATGGCCTCCTCGTAGGTAATGCGGATGAGTCCGCCCTTGCCGCGCTGCGAGATATAGGCCGTGCGCTTGTCCGGGTCTTCCTGGATGGCGCGCCAGGCGAGGACCGGGTCTCCGGTCTTCTTCTTTTCCTCGCGGTACATGTCGACGAGCACGCCACGGGCGTACGGGTAGCGCACGCGGGTGGGCGAGTAGGTGTACCAGGAGAAGGATGCACCACGCGGGCAGCCGCGCGGTTCGTATTCCGGCATGTCATTGCCGGTGGTGGGGTAGTCCACTGCCTGGGACTCCCAGGTGATGACGCCGTCTTTGACATAGACCTTCCACGAGCAGGAACCGGTGCAGTTCACGCCGTGGGTGGAACGGACCATTTTGTCGAAGGCCCAGCGGTTGCGGTAGAAGACATCAGCCTGGCGGCCGCCCTGGAGGAACAGCTGCTGGCCGGAGTCGCTGGCCTCGCCGTGGCGCAGGTAGGCACCCAGCTTGAACAGCGGGTTGAGTTTGCCATTCTGGGGCTCAACGTGAGTAGTCATGGGTGAAAATACTCCTAGGAAGTTGGTTTAGCCGGGGAACGGAGCGTTGGGGCGGGCGTAGTAGATCCACACGAGCGCCGTGGTGATGATGAAGTAGACCACGCAGCCCCAGAAGAACGTAGCCGCAGGCATGGCGGAAAGCAGCACACCCACGACGAACGGGCCGAAGGCACCAATGGCACCGGTCCAGCCGATGACGCCGCCAGCCTGGCGGGCCGGGAGGATCATAGGCATCTGCTTGAAGGTGCCGGCGTTAGCGAGACCCGTGAAGAAGAACATGATGAGCATGCAGGTGAGGAACCACTTGAACTCGCTCGGGTCGCTCGGGTTGAGGAAGAGCGCGGAGGCTGCGGTGAAGACCGTCATGCCGAGGCAGCCGATGAAAGTCCAGATGGCGCCGCCGAACTTATCGCACAGTGGGCCCCAGAGTGCGCGGACGAGTGCGCCGATGAGTGGGCCGAGGAAGGCGTAGGTCGCGCCCTTGGGCAGGTTCTCGAAGGTGCCTGCGAAAGAGGAGTTAGCGCCGTAGATGTTGTTGATGAGCAGTGCCATCTGAGCCGCGAAGCCGGAGAACGCACCGAAAGTCATGAGGTAGACGATGGTGAGGATCCACGTGTTCTTATTGCCGAAGATGTCGATCTGCTGGCGGAAGTTGGCCTTGATCGGCACGTCCTTGAGCATGGTCCACGCGAGGATAGCTCCGACGAGGGCCCACGGCACGAGGAAGATAGCCGGGTTGTGCACGAAGATATCGCCCTCATCCGTGCGCTGCGGCGCCACGAAGCCGATGCCCAGGAGCGTAAAGCCCATGAGCCACGGCGCGACGAGCTGAATGAAGGAGATACCGAAGTTACCGATACCGGCCTGGATGCCCAGCGCGGTGCCCGACATGCGCTTGGGGAAGAAGTAGCCGGTAGACGGCATAAAACCGGAAAAGACGCCGCCGCCGACGCCGGAGAGGAAGGCCAGCACCATGAACCACCAGAACGGGGTCGAGGTGCTTTGCACGGCGAAGAACCAGCCGAGCATCGGGATGATAAACAGCAGGGAGGACAGCGTCACGAGCTTGCGCGTGCCGATGATCGGCGGCAGGAACATGAACAGCAGTCGGAACAGGCCGCAGGCGAGGCCCGAGATGGAGGTGAGCCAGTACAGCTGGCTCTTCGACAGATCAAAGCCGATCTGGTTGAGCATCGGCGCGATGGCGGATACCAAGTACCACGTGGCGAAGCCGATGATGAGGATAAAAGTGGAGAGCCAGAGGGTCTTCCACGCGATCTTGGAATCCCAGTGGTCTGGATCTTCCGGGTTCCATCCCTGAATGGTAGAACCGGAGGTATCGAGGGCGGTCATTATTTTCCTTGCCATATCTCGTAGAAAAGGGTTCCTTCCCAATTTATCGTGGTTTATGCTGGAGCATGACCTTTTTCACGGGTTCTTCCGTGTTTAATTACGGCATGAAAATGTTGCGAAAATAATTCACTCGCGCCCGGTGCAGGTTAACTTGAAGAAGGTCACCCTAAGTTTTGTTTACGTTTGAATGTGTTGAATTTGTCACACATTGTGTACGGAATTGAAGGAGTCAGATATGACGCCCACCACGGCCGCCATCATCGTTACCGCCGACAGGATTCTCAGCGGCGAAAAGCCCAATACGGCGGGTGAACTCGCGGCGTCGCTTATGGTAGATGCGGGCTTCGAAGTGGGCTCCCACGTCGTGATCGCGGAAGGCTACGCCCGTGTTGCGGAGGCGCTGCGCGCCGAGGTGCGCGCTGGCACGCACGTTATCGTCGTCATCGGCGGCACGGGCGTAGGCACCACGAATTACACGCCAGAAGTCACCGCGGAGTTCGTCACCGCGCGGCTTACCGGCCTGGAGACCCAAGTCTTGCTCAAGGGGCTGGAGTCCTCGCACAAGGCGGGGCTGTCGCGTGGAATCATCGGCATGACGGATCGCGGCGGTGGATCACTCATCATCAACTCGGCGTCCTCGCGCGGCGCGGTCGCTGACACGCTTGGTGTGGTGCTGCCACTCGTGGGGGATATCTTCCGGGACGCCCGTTAGGCCTTCAGTATTAGGTCTTCAGTGTTAGGCCTTCAGCCTTCGACTAGGTTGAGGCGCGGGCAGCCCAGGCACACAATTCGGCGGGGGTGTCGTAGTCGACTTCGGCACCAGTGCCGGGCACGCGGACAAGGGCGCCGGGGGCGGCGCGCAGGAGACGGCGCGCGGATGTATTGTGCGGCGAACCTAGCGCCGCCAGCGCGGCCGCAAGCGCGTCCGCGTTCCACAGCGCGATGAGCGGCTGGATGCGTGAGCCGGTCGTGGCGACGGCTGCCGATGCCCCCGGTGCGGCGTCGAGGGCCGCTACCAGGCGGGGAAGCATGCGCGGGGAATCGGGCGCATCGACGGAGAGCACCGCGACCCGCGGGGTGTCGAGCGCGTGGAAGCCGGTGGCGATGCCGGCGACGGGACCGCCAAAGAGCGGAGACTCGCAGACTTGCGGCAGACCCAGCGGGTACGGCGAGACCACTGCGGTGGGCGTGCCGTAGGGCAGCGCGGCGAGCACGTGGTCAATAAGGCGCGCGCCGCGCGCGGTGACGGAGCCTTTATCCACGCCGCCCATGCGTGTGCCGCGTCCGCCGGCGAGGACGATGACTCCGGTTGTGGGGCGCATTACTCAGCGGCCGGGATTTCGGCGAGCTCCGGCAGCTCGCGAGACCAATCGCCGGAGCGGCCGCCGGACTTGGCGACGATGCCCGTACGGCGAATGTAGGCGGCGCGGTCGACGCCCTTGACCATGTCGATGACGGCGAGCGCCGCGACGGAGACGGCGGTGAGTGCTTCCATCTCTACGCCCGTGCGGTCTGCGGTGCGCACGGTGGCTTCAATGAAGACGCAGTCCTCGCGCAGCTCAAGGTCGACCGCAGCGCCGTGGACGCCGATAGTGTGGGCGAGAGGAAGGAGCTCCGGAACCTTTTTCGCCGCGGCGATGCCGGCCACGCGGGCGACGGCGAGGACGTCGCCCTTGGGCACCGTGCCGTCGCGCAGCGCGGCAAGGACCTCCGGCGAGCAGTAGACCTCGCCGCAGGCGGTGGCCGTGCGCACGGTGGGCTTCTTTTCCGTGACGTCGACCATGTAGGCGGCGCCGGCGTCGTTGAGGTGAGTGAACTTCATGAGGGCTCCAATCAGTGGGAAATCTGGGGGTTAGTAAAAGTAGACGTCGACGGATGCGCCGTCTGGGAGCGTGGACTCGAGGACAGCGTAGCCGTGTGTGCCGGCGAGCGAGCCGACGAGGTGACTGCCCACGTGGCGGCCGCTAAAGGGCGTGGCTCGCGGCGGCGAGACGGTGAAGTCCAGGCGCACGGGCACTATGAGGACGCGGTCGCGTACGCGCGGGAATTCAGCGTCGGGCTGGGCGACAACGCGCGGGGCAGGGGCGTTGGGCAGACCGCGCAGGCGCCGCAGGACCGGCGCACCGTAGAGATGGAAGGACACGAAAGCCGCCACGGGATTGCCCGGGAAGGAGAGTACGGGCACGCCACGCCACGTCGAGGCACCCTGTGGCGCGCCGGGTTTCTGGCAGACCTCGCCGAACCAGGCGTCAGGCGAGGCGCCGAGGACCTCGTGAACAACGTCGAAGGCACCGGCGGACACGCCACCGGAGGTGATGATGAGATCGACCCCGGCAGCGGCGAGCGAATCGAGCTCCGCCGCGAGCGCCTCGGGTGAGTCCACGACGTGACGGTACGTGACCTCACTGGCGCCAGCAACGCGGGCGAGCTCAGCGAGCATGGGGCCATTGGAATTGGGAAGCGCCCCAGCCGGGAGCGAGGAGAGCGCCGCGGCGTCGGTCGCCGTGAGCAGCTCGGAGCCGGACGTCACGACGGCGACGGACGGCGCCGGGTAGGCAGAAACCGAGGCGACGCCTGCCGACACGAGCGCGGCGAGGGTGGGCGCATCCGCAGGCGTGCCAGCAGTCGCCGCGGGGTGGCCGGGCTGGAGGCTATCGCCCGCGCGCCGGATATGCGAGCGCTCGCCCAGCCTAAAAACAGTGACCGACTCTGGCAGCGGGTGCGGGCCGGACGGAATGTTGGTGTCCTCGACCGGGATGACGGCAAGTCCGGAAGGATCTCCGGTGGGTGCGCCCGTCATAATGCGCACGGCGTGGCCAGCAGGCACGGACAGCGGCGCGGAGCCCGCGGGGACATCGCCTGCGACGGGCAGCGTCCACGGGCCTTTGCCCTTGAGATCGGCACGGCGGACGAGGAAGCCATCCATTGCCGAGTTATCGAAAGGCGGGACGGGGAAACGTGCAGGAGCGTCAGCAGCGAGAACGCGGCCAGGCAGCTCCGCGAGCGGTGTGTCGACGGGCATGGCCGGATGTGCTAGCGCGAGGACGCGCGCGCGGTGCGCAGCGATGGTAACGGACATAGATGTCTACGTTAGCCGCCAATGGCGGACATAGGACGATCTGGTTGCAAGAAGCCTTCGTCGTTGACGCCGTGGCCCGGCAGCTTGGCCCACATCTCGCCGGCCCAGGCGGTCATGAGCTCCTCGTCGGTGGCACCCGCACGCATGAGGTCGCGCAGGGACGTCTCCGAGTTGCCGAAGAGGCAGTTGCGCACCGCGCCATCCGTGGTAAGCCGCGTGCGGTCGCAGTCGCCGCAGAAAGGATGCGTCACCGAGGCGATGATGCCGATCGTGCCGTGGAGGGTGCCATCGTGGGAGGTTACCTCCCACAGCTCGGCCGGGGCGGAGCCGCGCGGCTCGCGGGCCGGGGTAAGTTCCAAGTCTTCGCGCAGGTAATCGAGGATTTGGTCCGCCGTGACGAGCTGGTCGCGGCGCCACTTCTCACGCGGACCCAGCGGCATCTGTTCGATGAAGCGCAGCTGCGCGCCGTGCTCGAGGCAGAAGCGGGCGAGCGGGACGATGCCGTCCTCATTAACGCCCGGCATGACCACGGCGTTGACCTTGACGGGGTGAAGGCCCGCTTCGCTCGCGGCAGCGATGGCCTTGAAGACATCCTTGATACGGTCGCGGCGGGTGAGCTGCGCGTAGAGCTCGCGGTCGATGGTGTCGAGCGAGATGTTCACGCGGTCGAGGCCCGCCTCCTTGAGCGCTTTAATGCGGCGGGGTAGGCCTAGACCGTTGGTGGTGAGCGCGATGGTGGGCGCGACACCTTCGTCAGTGCGCAGCTGCTTGGTTGCCGCGATGATTTTCTCCAGGGACTTGCGCAGTAGCGGCTCGCCGCCGGTAAAACGCACCTGGCGAATACCGAGACGTTCGACGCCCAAGCGGATAAGGCGGATGGTCTCCTCGTCGGAGAGGGTGTGTTCCGTGGGCATCCAATCGAGGCCCTCGGCGGGCATGCAGTACGTGCAGCGCAGATTGCAGCGGTCAGTCAGGGAGACGCGCAGGTCGCGCGCGACGCGGCCGTAGCGGTCGATGAGCGCGCGCGAACCGTCCGCATGAGCTGCGGGCATATCCGCGGGTGGCGTGGGAGCGCCGCCGATGCGCGGCAGCGGAAGTGCGACGCGGGTGAGTTGAGACGGGGAAGTCATAGGGTTTCCACCATAGCTTGGACGTGGGCACGGGTATAAACAATATAACGCGGGTTTGTTCGTGTTTATTCCCTGGGCGTGTCGAGCTGCCGTAAGTAGTGCTGACCCACCGAGAGTGCTCTCCCCGCAATAACGGGATTTCGCGGAAACGGCGGCGCAGCATCCAGGCCGTCACGGCGAGCGTGGTGAGCACGGAGCCGGTGATGATGCTCAGCGTCGCCCCGTTAATGCCGGAAGCGGCGACGGCCAGCCTAGAATTCCTCCGCTTCGAACTCGTCGAACTCGGGACGGTGGGTCTCGCCCGGACCGGAGAGGCGAATGATGTTGTACTCACCTTCGGCCAGGTGCATGCGCAGGTCCTTCTTATCGAATTTATCCACGGAGGTCTTATCAATGGACTTCACGAAGGTCCAGTATTCCGGCAGCATCCAGCTGGGTAGCTCCTTGCGCATCGCGTCGCGCAGGGACTCAGCCGTCTCAATGGTGGGGGAAGTCTGCGGGTCGAGCACGGTGACGGCGAGCGGACGTTCGCCCCACTGCTTATCCGGGTAGCCGATGACGGCGGCCTCGATAACGCGCGGGTCAGACATGATGAGGTTTTCCAGCTGGACCGAGTAGATCCACTCGCCGCCGGAGCGAATGACGTCGCGGGCGCGGTCCTCGATGGTGAGGAAGCCGTCGTGTGTGACGGAGCCAACGTCGCCGGTGCGCAGCCAGCCATCTGCGGTGAACTTGGAGGCGGCGTTCTCCACAGCCTTGCCGCGGAACTCGCTGGCCGGGCCACCCGAAGAAGCCGTGGGGGAGTCGTAGTAGGACGCGGTGACGAGGTTGCCCCGCACCTGAATCTCGCCGGAGTTGCGGTCCGTCTTGGGCACGACTTGGCCGTCGTTGACCACGCGGTACTGTAACGAGGCGGGAATGCGCCCCTGGGAGATGCGGTAGGCCCAGCGCGCCGGGCCGTTGACGCCCTGCGGTGGGCGGGCGACGGAGCCCACGGTGGAGGTTTCCACCATTCCCCACACGTGGATGACGTCCACGCCGTAGCGTTCCTCCCAGACCTTGATGAGCTGCGGCGGCACCGGCGAGCCGCCCGCGTAGATCTCAGTGAGCGACATGCGCTCCGGCGGGTTTTGCATGTAGTGGACGATGAGCTGGAGCCAAATAGTGGGCGCGCCGTGCGCCACGCGCGGGTGGGTCGCAGCGATGAGCTTGGACAGCGTGGGTGCCGAGACATCCGAGTCCGGAAGAACCAACGGGGTGCCCGTCATAAACGCTGCAAAGGGTACGCCCCAGCTGAGCACGTGATAGATGGGGATGCAGCATAAGAAGGTCTCGCCGTGCGTGACGCACAGCGAATCCGAGGAACGCAGCTGCATGGCCTCCAAGTAAATGGAGCGGTGGGAGTAGACCACGCCCTTGGGCGCGCCGGTCGTACCCGTGGAGTAGCACAGCGCCGCCGCAGTGCGCTCATCGAGCTCCGGCCAGCGGTAGCGCGAGGACTTGCCGTCGAGGAGCTGCTCGTAGGAGTACGTCGCGACGCTGCGGGGCATGTGGAGGGCGGCATCGGCAAGCCCGACCGAGCCAGTAAAGACCACGGACTCGACCTCCGGCGCGCCGCTTAAGATACGCTTCAGCTGCACGGCCAAGCGCGGGTCCGCAACGATGACCTTCGCCTGCGAGTGGTTGATGATGTGGCGAATCTGGTCATTCATGAGCTGCTTATTAAGCGGCACGAAGACCGCGCCCTTACACGCTGTGCCGAAGAGAATCTCCAGGTGCTCCGCGCAATTCCACATTAGCGTGGCCACGCGCTCGTCGCCGGTAACCCCCAGGTCTTCGTGCAACGCATGCGCCCACGCCGCCGCACGCGCTCCGATATCGGCAAACGTTGCGACCTCTTGTGGCTCCTCGCCCGCGGCCGTGTCCCCACGCCACGTGGTCACCGGGGTGGCCCCGTGGACCGTGGACCCGTAGTCCAAGATGCGTGAGATATTCAGCGGCACGTCCTGCATCGTCGAAAGCATGCCCTTTATGGTAGCCGCACACCTGCCACGCGTGGGTGCCTGTTGCGACATGGGGCGAGCGGTGATCTATACTGGGTGGCGACTGTGCGGATTGTGACGGTCGCCCCCTTTGACGCGCTGCACTCGGCGTGCTCGGCTCGAAGACTCGTGGCGCCGCTGTCCCCGCGAATTTCATTCCACCAGTCACCCGATTTCTACTCATGGCCGCGTGTGTCTTCACTCACGGGTAACGCGTTTCGCACCGTGATTGCGTCCATGGGCATTCATAGACATTGTTTGAAGATGGCTCCCTGGGCCTTATCGCACGTGCGTGCGCGGCGATCCCACCCATGGCCCGGGGAGAAACGAAAGGATATCCGTGAGCACTACGGACACCACCGCAGCCGCTGACCTTGCGTCGATGAAGCTGCCGGAACTGCGCAAGCTCGCCGCCGAGCGCGGCCTCAAGGGCATTTCGGGCCTGCGCAAGGGGGAACTCATTGAGGCGTTGACCACGGGCACCGCGCCGAAGCGCGCTAAGGCTGCCAAGGCTGCCGATGCCCCCGCGACCTCCGCGCCCAAGCGCAACGTCCTAGGCGGCGACAGCCCGCGCCGCGTCCCGCGCAAGGCTGCCTCCGAAAGCGCTTCTGTCTCTGCAGCCGTAGAAAATGCCGCTGAGCAGGAGCCGCAGGAGCAGGGCAACCAGGGTGAGAAGCAGGACGGCGGCGATAACCGCACCTACGAGTCCCGCTCTCAGGCCCGCCGCGCCCGCCGCAATCGTGCGCGCCGCGAGGCCCGCAACGAGCAGGGGCAAAACGGTGCGCAGGATGATGACTCGAAGAAGTCCCTGCGCGAGCGCAGCCGCGTCGGCGACGACGAGGCTGCACAGGACTCCTCTGCCGACTCCAACGCGGGCGACAACGCTGAGCGTTCTTCCGAAGACCAGCACAACCACGACGAGCAGCGTGGCCGCGGCGAGCGCGGCAACCGCCGCGGCCGTCACGGCGACCGCAACAATGATCGCGGTAACGACCGAACTAACGATCGTGGCGAGAAGAACGACAACGACGGCCAGAACGACAAGAACGGCCGCAACCGCCACAACAACGACGACGAGGGCAACGGCCGCCGCGGTCGCCGCGGCCGTCGCAATCGCCGCAATCGCGGTGGCAACGACGGTCAGGGTGGCAACAATCACGGCGGCAACGGCGATCTGCAGGTCCGCGAGGGCGACGAGCTGCAGGCTGTGGGCGGCATCCTTGAGGTCGTCGACAACAACGTGGCCTTCCTGCGCACGACCGGCTACCACGCCGCGGGCAGCGACGTCTTCGTCAACAACAACTTGGTGCGCCGCTTGGGTCTGCGCTCCGGCGACGCTGTGACCGGCCAGGTCAAGGTCGGAGCTGGTACTAAGACGCTGGGCAACGGCCGTAACCGCCGCAAGTACAACCAGCTCGTGCAGGTCGACTCCGTCAACGGCCTCGACCCGCAGACGGCGAAGGATCGCCCAGAGTTTAGCAAGCTCACGCCGCTCTACCCGAACCAGCGCCTGCGCCTAGAGACGGATCCCAAGATCCTCACCACGCGCGTCATCGACCTCATCATGCCGATTGGTAAGGGACAGCGCGCGCTCATCGTCTCCCCGCCGAAGGCTGGTAAGACGACCATTCTGCAGAACATCGCGAACGCGATTTCCACGAATAACCCGGAGTGTTACCTCATGGTCGTCCTCGTTGACGAGCGTCCTGAGGAAGTCACGGATATGCAGCGCAGCGTCAAAGGCGAGGTCATTGCCTCGACCTTCGACCGTCCGCCGTCAGAGCACACCGCCGTCGCGGAGCTGGCCATCGAGCGCGCCAAGCGCCTCGTGGAGCAGGGCAAGGACGTCGTCGTCCTCCTCGACTCCATTACCCGTCTGGGCCGCGCGTACAACAACTCGTCCCCGGCCTCGGGCCGCATCCTTTCCGGTGGTGTGGACTCCAACGCGCTCTACCCGCCGAAGCGCTTCCTGGGTGCTGCGCGCAACATCGAAAACGGCGGCTCGCTCACCATCATCGCCACCGCGATGGTGGAGACCGGCTCCACGGGTGACACGGTCATCTTCGAGGAGTTCAAGGGCACCGGTAACGCGGAGCTCAAGCTGGACCGCGCGATTTCCGAGCGCCGCATCTTCCCGGCCGTCGACGTTAACCCGTCCGGCACCCGTAAGGACGAGCTCCTGCTCGTCCCAGAGGAGGCGCGGATCATGACGAAGCTGCGTCGCATCCTCTCTGGCCTCGACTCGTTCGCGGCCATTGACCTGCTTATCAAGCAGCTCAAGAAGACCAAATCGAATGGCGAGTTCCTCATGCAGATCGCCAGCTCCGCGCCCATGGTCGCGGACAAGGATGTGGAGGATTACGTCTAATGGCTAGCCAAGTTTCCCTCGTTGACGACATCGTCTCCGAGTACCAAGGCATCGAAATGCAGATGGCCGACCCTGAGGTGGCCGGTGATCAAAAGATGTTCCGCAAGCTGTCCAAACGCTATGCGGAGCTTCGTCCCATCGTGAGCATCAACAATGAGCTCGTACAGGCTCGCGAGGATCTCGCGGACGCCAAGGAGATGGCCTACGAGGACCACGACTTCCAGGCGGAGGTCGACCGCCTCGAGCCGCTCGTGGTCGAGCTCGAAGAAAAGCTCGCTGACTTGCTCGCGCCCCGCGACGAGCACGATGGCGACGACATCATTATGGAGATCAAGGCTGGCGCCGGTGGCGAAGAGGCCGCCCTCTTCGCTGGCGACCTAGCCCGCATGTACGAGCGCTTCGCCGATAAGGCCGGCTTCGCGTGGGAGGTCCTCGGCCTCAACGAATCCGACCTGGGCGGCGTGAAGGACATGTCCATCTCCTTCAAGTCCAAGACCCCGTCGCGCGACGGCGCCTGGTCCGTCTTCAAATTCGAGGGCGGCGTACACCGCGTCCAGCGCGTGCCGGTTACCGAATCCCAGGGCCGCATCCAGACCTCCGCGGCCGGCGTGCTCGTCTACCCGGAGCCGGACGAGATCGAGTCTGTCAGCATCGACGAGAAGGATATCCGCGTCGACGTCTACCGTTCTTCCGGTAAGGGCGGCCAGGGTGTTAACACGACCGACTCGGCCGTGCGTATCACCCACCTGCCCACCGGCCTGGTTGTGACCTGTCAAAAGGAACGCTCCCAGATCCAGAACAAGGCGCGTGCCCTGCAGGTTCTGCAGGCCCGACTGGACCAGATGGAGCGCGAGGCCCGCGAGGCCGAGGCTGGCGAGCAGCGCGCCTCCCAGGTGCGCACCATGGACCGTTCCGAGCGCATTCGCACCTACAACTGGCCGGAGAACCGCATCACGGATCACCGCATTGGCTATAAGGCCAATAATCTGGACCACGTGTTGAACGGCGATATGCAGGATCTCATCACGGCTCTGCAGACCCAGGAGCGCGCCGAGCGCCTCGAGGCCGAGGGCTAAACGGTGCCCCATACCTACGGACAGGCGCTTCGCAGTGCTGCGGAGCGCCTTCGCGCGTCTGGTGTGTCCAGCCCCGAGTGGGACGCGAGACTCATGGCCGCGTATCTCATACACACCGGACACATGGATATTCCTCTCCATGAGGAACCCATGCCCGGCTTCGACGTCGCCTATGAGGCACTCGTCGCCCGCCGCGAACGCCGCGAGCCGCTTCAGCACGTCCTTGGCGTTGCGTGGTTCGGACCCCTAGAACTCGAGGTCGGCCCCGGTGTGTTCATCCCGCGTCCAGAGACCGAGGTCCTCGCGGAGTGGGCGGTGCGCTCGCTCCGCACCGCGCGCGCAGCGAGCGGGACGCCGCTGGTGGTGGACTTGTGCACCGGCTCCGGAGCTTTGGCAGCGTATATCGCGCACGAGGTCCCGAACACCCGGGTTTATGCCGTCGAGCTTTCCGATGCCGCCTTCTCCTACGCCCAACGCAACCTCGCCGACTCCGGCGTGACGCTCATCCAAGGCGATGTCACGGATCCCGAAATCCTGGCGGAGCTTAATGGTAGCGTCGACCTCATCGTGACGAACCCGCCCTACGTTCCAGAGACCGATGACCTGGAGCCGGAGGTCTACGCCGACCCGCACGAGGCGGTCTTCTCCGGTGCAGACGGCATGACGCTCATTCGACAGATAGTGCCGGCGGTGTCCCGCTTGCTGAAACCGTGCGGCCGCGTGGGCATCGAACACGACGATACGACCAGTTCCTTGGTCCAGGCCGCGCTGCATGACGCCGGGGGATTTGCAGCAATTAAACCCCTCAAGGATCTCACGGGCACACCACGCTTCGTGACTGCCCTACGAGACGAGTAAGCTAGTCCGGGTTAACAGGAACGCACCCCATTAACCGTCCCCACACACCGTCAAGGCTGGAGAATCCTTAGACATGCAAGGAAAGATTTATAACTGCGCCGATGAGGCCACCCGTGCCGAGGGCATCGCTGAAGCCGTCAAGGCCGCGAAGTCTGGGCGCCTGGTCGTCATGCCGACGGATACCCTCTACGGCATCGGCTGCGATGCCTTTGACAACGACGCCGTAGCGAGCCTGCTCGCTGCGAAACACCGCGGTCCGGATATGCCGGTGCCGGTGCTCGTCGGTTCCTGGGATACGTACAAGGGGCTCGTCGCGTCGATGACGGACACCATGCAGCTGCTCGTCGAGGCATTCTGGCCGGGCGGACTGTCCATCGTCGTTCCGCAGGCTCCCAGCCTGCCGTGGAACCTGGGCGATACCCGCGGCACTGTGATGCTGCGCATGCCCTTGCAGCCCGTAGCTATCGAGCTGCTCCGCGAGGTCGGTCCTATGGCCGTTTCCTCTGCCAACATCTCGGGACACACTCCGCCGACCACGGCCATCGCCGCCAAGCAGCAGTTGGGTAAGGCCGTGTCCGTGTACCTTGACGGGGGAGAGGCCGCCATCGGCAAGCCGTCGACCATCGTCGACCTGTCCCAGGCGCACCCGTACCTCCTGCGCGAAGGCGCGATCTCTGCCGAGCAGATTTCTGAGGTCATCGGTGTTCCTGTGGAGACTCTGCGCACGCGTCCGTAACTGGCCGTCCGCGAATAACCATTCAGAACTGATACTGCCCGGCGCCGATCTCCCCGTGGAGTAGAGCGCGACATGACGAAGGAAGAAGGATAGATGGCTGGAACCGGCGTACCGCTGCGTGAGCTTGGTCTTGTGCTGCTCGTCGCCGCCGCCATCACGTACTTGTGCACCGGCGCGGTGCGCTCGTTGCTTGTCCGCACCGGACGCGTGGCGGAGATCCGCCAGCGCGACGCACACTCGCAACCTACCCCGCAGCTGGGCGGTGTGGCGATGTTTACCGGTTTCATCGCGGCCATCTTTCTTGCCCAACAGCTTCCAGCCTTGACGCGCGGGTTTATGCCCGTCACCCCGGAGATGACCGCGGTCCTCTGGTCGGCCGCCGCCATCGTCCTGGTCGGCATCATCGATGACCTCTACGAACTGTCTGCCATGGTCAAGCTCGTGGGACAGGTGGTCGCCGCCGGCGTCATGAGTGTGCTGGGGCTGAGCTGGACTCTCTTCTTCGTCCCGGCAGGCGATGGAACGACCATTGTCCTCGACCAAGTCCAGTCCACACTCTTTACTGTGTTCATTACGGTGTTGCTCATCAACGCGATCAACTTCGTCGATGGCCTGGATGGGCTGGCTGCGGGCCTGGGCATGATCGCAGGGGCCGCAATCCTCATCTTCTCCTTGACCGTCCTGCATGACCAAGGTGGCGCGGTCTCGGCGTACCCGCCGGCCATCATCGCGGCGGCGCTCGTGGGCATTTGTTCCGGAATCCTTCCGCACAACTTTGAGCCTTCCCGCATCTTCATGGGAGATACCGGCGCCATGCTCATCGGCTTGCTGCTCGCCGCTGCGTCGACCTCGGCCTCGGGCAAGATCAACATGTCGCTCTATGGCGGCGTGGACATGGTGGCTCTCATGAGCCCCTTAATCGTGGTGGCGGCCGCAGTCTTTGTGCCCGTGCTCGACCTCGTGTGGGCCGTCGTACGCCGCGTCTCGCACGGCAAATCCCCGTTCGCAGCGGACAAGCTCCATATCCACCACCGCCTGCTCTCCCTGGGACACACACATCGCCGAACGGTGCTCGTGCTCTACATGTGGGTCTCTGCTGTGGCGTTTGGTGCAGTGAGTTTCTCTATCGTGCCGCCGGCGGCTGCGGTGACTTTTACCATCGTCGCGCTAGTCCTCGCTTTCGTTGCGACGCTCATTCCGCTGCGACAAGGCAAGATCGGTCGAAAGCGTCGACCGACAACGGTCGTGGAGCACGTCCATCCGGCCTAAGCGACTTAAGCATTGGGGGAGTGCGAAGGGTGCGGTATTATCGTCTCCCGTGTCTGAATCCACCGCTTCCCACAACGACAACTCCGCGGACAATTCCGCGGACACTTCCGCGCAGCTGCCTCCGCTCAACAGTGTTGAGGGCATTGATGACCCGCGCCGTCCGCTTCAGCGTGCCGTGAGCTTTGGCTGGAAAGGCCTTGTAGCTATCACGATTGTGTCGCTCGCTATCTGGGGCGGCGTAGCTGGGCTGCCGGGTATCTGGGGAGTGCTCATCGGAGCGGCCATCGGCGGCGCATTCGTCTTGATGACGGCAGCGTCGGTGCTTTTTACCTCCAATACGACGCCTAATACGACCCTTGCTGTCGTATTCGGTGGCTGGTTGCTCAAGCTTGTGCTCTTGATTATTGTCATGGCGGCTATTCGTGATCTCGAGTTCTACCATCACGTGGCCTTGTTCATCACCGTGGTCGCCGTTCTCGTGGTTGTCCTGGCCTCCGAGGTGTGGGGAGTTATGACTTCGCAGATGTCGAATGTCTTCTAAAAATTAGCTCAGCACTGGTCCACGCCCGTCCCCGAAGAAGTGGGGGCGGGCATTCGGTGTTGATACGTGCTTTAAGAGTTTAATCCCCCGGTTAGGGGCGGGTTGAATAAGTGCAGCTACCCCCATTTACTGCGGGATCATCTCCTTTGTGACGCATCTTACTTATGTCAGGTGAGCAGGGTAAATCGCGTGCTCAGTGACACGGGTTTGTGATAAAAGTCGCTATGCGTTGTCAGGCGAAACAAAAGCGCGCCCCCGCGGGCGAAAACCCCTTACCAACCTGATATTATTTAGCGCGGGTTACCGCAGATTCGACATTTTCACCGCATAACCTGCGAGGATGACGGATCTTGGTTGGTAAGTCCCTGCCACAACGTGTGATGTGCGACGGAGTCCAAGGTTGTGGCAGAGAGCTTGAGACGTCCATCGCACCGTGCGTGAGTTTTCACGAACTACGTACGGCCCAAACACGGGAGAGAACGCTGAGCGTTACAACTTTGGCCCTAAGTGGCCACTTCCACGAGCCCAACTTGGGTGAGGAATTCTTCCCGGGGCAAATTAATCCTTCTGAGCTGTTCCTTCGGGACTTTGCTGGCGGCGCGTTTGCGTTCGACCGCCTTATGTTCGTTCGCGTTTTGATGACGCTCGTTCTGGTGGTCCTTTTCGCGCTGGCTTTCAAGAACCCGAAGCTGGTTCCTAAGGGTCTGCAGAATGTCGGCGAGCACGCGGTCGATTTCGTCCGCATCTATATTGCTGAAGACATTCTGGGTAAGAAGGAGGCGAAGCGATTCCTTCCGATTATCGCGACCATCTTCTTCGCGGTCCTTTTTATGAACGTACCGACCATTATTCCGGGATTGAACATCTCTCCTAATGGTCGTATCGGCATGCCTATCGTGCTCGCCGCTGTTGCGTACATCGCCATGATTTACGCAGGCGCAAAGCGCTACGGCTTTGGCAAGTTCATCAAGTCGTCGGTGGTTATTCCTAACCTACCTCCGGCCCTGCACTTGCTCGTTGTGCCGATCGAGTTCTTCTCGACCTTCATTCTTCGACCGGTCACTCTTGCCATTCGTCTCATGGCGAACTTCCTGGCTGGACACATCATTCTGGTCCTGCTGTTCTCTGCTTCGAACTTCTTCTTCTGGCAGCTGAATGGTTGGACGGCTCTCTCGGGTGTCACCATCATCCTGGGTATTGCTTTCAGCTTGTTCGAAATCATCGTCATCTTCCTGCAGGCGTACATCTTCGCTCTGCTGACGGCGGTGTACATCGAGCTGTCCCTCCACGCGGATTCGCACTAGGGCGAAGGTCGGCTACACGACCTAAGAATTCTTTCAACTCCATCAACATCTTCATCCCGGACTGATACACAGGCCGGGGAACACGAAAGGGAACGACTTTCACCATGAACGAAATCATCCTGGCTGCTGACGCTGCTACCAAGTTCACTGGCTTCGGCACCATCGGCTACGGCCTTGCTGCTATCGGCCCGGGCATCGGCATCGGCATCGTCGCCGGCAAGACCGTCGAGGCAATGGCTCGCCAGCCCGAAATGGCCGGCCAGCTGCGTACCACCATGTTCCTGGGTATCGCCTTCACCGAGGCCCTCGCCCTCATCGGCCTGGTCGCCGGCTTCCTGTTCTAAAAAGTTCGCGTTAACCACACCAACCTTTTTAAGACTGGAGACCAATGAACAACGTCTTTTATTTGGCTGCGGCCGAAGAAGGGAACGAGGACTCGTTCTCGGTTCTTCTCCCCGCGACTTATGACATCGTCTGGTCTTTGATCTGTTTCGTAGTCATCTTGCTCCTGTTCTGGAAGTTCGTTCTTCCGGCGTACAACAAGATGCTCCAGGCACGCGAAGACCAGATCGAGGGCGGCCTGAAGCGCGCCGAGGCTCAGCAGGCTGAGGCCAAGGCTGCACTCGAGAAGTACAACGCTCAGCTGGCTGATGCCCGTGCCGAGGCTGCCGAGATCCGTGAGCAGGCGCGTGAGCGCGGCAAGCAGATCGAGACCGAGGCAAAGGCTCAGGCTGAAGAAGAGTCCCGCCGCATTGTCGCCGCTGGCGAGAAGCAGCTGGAAGCTTCCCGTGCACAGGTCGTTACCGAGCTGCGTTCCGAAATCGGTCAGAACTCCATCAACCTCGCAGAGAAGCTGCTGGGCGGCGAACTTTCGGACGCCACCCGCAAGTCCTCCACGATTGATGCTTTCCTGTCCGAGCTCGACACTGTGGCACCGGCCGGAAAGTAGGCAGACATGAAGGCAGCTAGCCGCGAAGCACTCGCGACCTCGCAGACCACCTTGGACTCTGTCCTTTACGGTGGCGACGCGGTCGCAGACTTTGCACGCACCGGCCTCGATCTGTTTGAGGTTGTCGAGGTTCTCGATGGCGACCGCGAGCTGCGCGGCGCCCTCAAGGACCCGGCTGCTTCTGCAGATGCTCGCAAGGCGCTCGTGAACACCCTGTTTGGTTCCAAGGTTTCGGACCGCGCTCTGCGCGTGCTCGAGGACGTTGTGACCCACCAGTGGTCGTCCGCTCGCGACCTCGTGAATGGCTTGGTTAATCTCGGCCGTCGCGCTCTTCTGCGCGGTGCCGAGGCTCAGGGCCAGTTGGGCCAGGTTGAAGACGAGCTCTTCCGCCTGTCGCGCATTCTGGACCGTGAGGGCGAGCTGACCCAGCTGCTTACCGATCGCACTGCTGAGTCTGCGCGTAAGCGCGGACTGCTGGCGAACGTGCTCTATGGCAAGGTCACGATGTTCACTGAGGCGCTTGCGCTTCAGACCATCGCTCGCCCCGAGCACAACCCGATTGATGACATTGCCGGTTTGGCATCCCAGGCAGCTGAGCTGCAGGGCCGCTCCATCGCCTATGTCACCTCCGCGGGCGCACTGAATGACAATCAGCAGCAAGCACTCGCCGACAAGCTGGGCAAGATTTACGGTCGTGCGATGTCCATTCACTCCGAGGTTGACGAAAGCATCCTTGGCGGAATGATCATCCGCGTCGGCGACGAGGTCATCGACGGTTCCACTGCGGGCAAGATTGCTCGTATGCGTACCGCGATGTCGAAGTAAAGGCTTTAGCCTTTCCTTCAGCTCGTCTTCGATGACGACACAACTTTAGAAATTATTGGACGATACTACCGAGAGTAGGAACAACATGGCGGAGCTGACGATCTCCTCCGATGAGATCCGTAGCGCGATTGCGAACTACACCTCGAGCTACTCCGCGGAGGCCTCCCGTGAGGAGACCGGCGTGGTGATTTCGGCAGCCGACGGTATTGCGCAGGTTTCTGGCCTGCCTTCCGTTATGGCTAACGAACTTCTCGAGTTCCCCGGCGGCGTGATTGGCGTCGCACAGAACCTCGACACCAACTCGATTGGCGTCGTTGTCCTGGGCAACTTCGAGTCCCTTACTGAGGGCGACGAGGTCAAGAGGACCGGCGAGGTTCTCTCCATTCCTGTGGGCGAGGCATTCCTCGGCCGCGTTATCAACCCCCTGGGCCAGCCGATTGACGGCCTTGGCCCGATTGAAGCCGAAGAGGACCGCGTCCTCGAGCTGCAGGCACCTTCCGTTCTCCAGCGTCAGCCGGTGGAAGAGCCGATGCAGACCGGCATCAAGGCTATCGATGCAATGACCCCGATTGGCCGTGGCCAGCGTCAGCTGATCATTGGCGACCGCAAGACCGGTAAGACCGCAGTCTGCATCGACACCATCCTGAACCAGAAGGCTAACTGGGAGTCCGGCGACAAGAGCAAGCAGGTTCGCTGCATCTACGTCGCTATCGGCCAGAAGGGTTCCACCATTGCTGGCGTGCGCCACACGCTCGAGCAGCACGGTGCCCTGGAGTACACCACCATCGTGGCTGCTCCGGCTTCTGACTCCGCAGGTTTCAAGTGGCTGGCACCGTTCTCCGGTGCTGCTCTTGGCCAGCACTGGATGTACCAGGGCGACCACGTCTTGATCATTTACGATGATCTGACCAAGCAGGCTGAGGCCTACCGTGCGATTTCCCTTCTGCTGCGTCGTCCGCCGGGACGCGAAGCATACCCGGGCGACGTCTTCTACCTGCACTCCCGTCTGCTGGAGCGTGCTGCAAAGCTCTCCGACGACATGGGTGCTGGTTCTATGACGGCTCTCCCGATCATCGAGACCAAGGCGAACGACGTCTCCGCCTTCATCCCGACCAACGTTATTTCCATTACCGACGGCCAGGTCTTCCTGGAGTCCGACCTGTTCAACCAGGGCGTCCGTCCGGCAATTAACGTCGGTGTGTCGGTGTCTCGTGTCGGTGGTGCCGCTCAGACCAAGGGTATGAAGAAGGTTGCCGGTAACCTGCGTCTGGACCTCGCGTCCTACCGCGACCTGCAGGCCTTCGCCGCGTTCGCGTCGGACCTTGACTCTGCTTCCAAGGCTCAGCTGGAGCGCGGTGAGCGCCTTGTCGAGCTGCTGAAGCAGTCCGAGTCCTCCCCGCAGCCGGTTGAATACCAGATGGTGTCCATCTTCTTGGCCGACGCCGGCATCTTCGACGTCGTTCCCGTCGAGGACGTTCGCCGCTTCGAGCGCGATGTGCAGGAGTACCTGCGTTCCAACGCGCCGCAGGTCTTCGAGCAGATTGCTGGCGGCCAGGCTCTGACCGACGAGTCCAAGGAAGCGCTTCTCGCTGGTGCAAAGGACTTCACTCCGACCTTCCAGACGACCGAGGGCCACAACCTCGGCACCGAGGCTCCGGTGGAGCCGCTGGCAGAGGCGGAGCACAAGAAGACCGAGCTCAACGTCTCCCGCAAGACGGCCAAGTAAGTCACACATCCAACGACTTTTAACCGTCTAGATTAAAGAAGGGAGGAGCGAACACCATGGCAAATCTTCGCGAATTGCGCGACCGTATCCGGTCCGTGAACTCGACCAAGAAGATCACCAAGGCTCAGGAGCTCATTGCTACCTCGCGCATTACCAAGGCGCAGGCTCGCGTGGAAGCGTCCCAGCCGTATGCACAAGAGTTGAACAACGTTATGAATCGACTCGCTGCGGCTAGCTCGCTCGACCACCCGATGCTTACGCCGCGTGAAGACACGCGTGTAGCTGCCATTCTCGTGGTCTCCTCGGACCGCGGTATGTGCGGTGGCTACAACAACAACGTCTTCAAGAAGGCGGCCGAGCTGGAAGCGGCGCTCAAGCAGCGCGGCCTCGAGGTCGTTCGTTACGTCACCGGCAACAAGGGCGTGGGCTTTTACAAGTTCCGCGAAGATCCGGTTGCAGGTGCCTGGACCGGTTTCTCTCAGGATCCGTCCTGGGAGGCAACCCACAACGTGCGCCGTCACATTATTGATGGCTTCCTCGCGGGTTCGAATGGTACGGCCAAGTCGCGTGAAGGCGTCAACGAGGGCCAGCCGGTCCGCGGTTTCGACGAGGTTCACGTTGTGTTCACGGAGTTTGAGTCCATGCTGTCTCAGACTGCGCGTGCGCAGCAGCTGCTGCCAGTCGTTCCGGTCATCCAGGAAGAGGATTTGCAGCTTCCGGAGTCCGCCACTGCGGCGACGACGGAAGAGGTTACTGCAGACTACGAGTTCGAGCCGGACGCAGACACTCTCATGAATGCCCTGCTTCCGCAGTATGTCTCGCGTACGCTGTTCTCCATGTTCTTGGAGTCTTCGGCGTCCGAGTCCGCTTCCCGACGCAACGCTATGAAGTCTGCAACTGATAACGCGACGGCCCTGGTCAAGGACCTGTCGCGTGTGGCCAACCAGGCCCGTCAGGCACAGATTACCCAGGAAATTACAGAGATTGTCGGTGGCGCTGGCGCGCTATCTGACAGCGCAGAAAGTGACTAGATTATGACTACAGCTCTGCAAGAGCAGAATGCACAGGATTCGGCGGTTGCCGGTCGCGTCGTGCGCGTCATCGGTCCGGTCGTCGACGTGGAATTCCCGCGCGGCGCACTGCCGGCACTGTACAACGCACTGCACGTCGAGATCTCCCTCGAAGCTGTTGCAAAGACTGTCACCCTCGAGGTCGCTCAGCACCTCGGTGACAACCTCGTCCGTGCCGTGTCCATGGCACCGACTGACGGCCTCGTTCGCGGTGCCGTCGTAACCGACACCGGCAAGCCGATTTCGGTTCCCGTCGGTGACATCGTCAAGGGCCATGTGTTCAACGCCCTCGGCGACTGCCTCGACCAGCCGGGTCTGGGCCGTGACGGCGAGCAGTGGGGCATCCACCGCGAGCCGCCGGCATTCGACCAGCTCGAGGGTAAGACCGAAATCCTTGAGACGGGTATTAAGGTCATCGACCTTCTGACCCCGTACGTCAAGGGCGGCAAGATTGGCCTCTTCGGCGGCGCAGGTGTGGGTAAGACCGTTCTTATCCAGGAGATGATTACTCGTATCGCACGCGAGTTCTCCGGTACCTCCGTTTTCGCCGGCGTCGGCGAGCGTACCCGTGAGGGCACCGACCTCTTCCTCGAAATGGAAGAGATGGGCGTTCTGCAGGATACGGCCCTTGTGTTCGGCCAGATGGACGAGCCGCCGGGAGTTCGTATGCGCGTGGCCCTGTCCGGCCTGACCATGGCGGAGTACTTCCGCGATGTCCAGAACCAGGACGTGCTGCTGTTCATCGATAACATCTTCCGTTTCACCCAGGCCGGTTCTGAGGTGTCGACCCTTCTGGGTCGTATGCCTTCTGCCGTGGGTTACCAGCCGACCCTGGCTGATGAGATGGGTGTTCTGCAGGAGCGCATTACCTCCACCAAGGGTAAGTCGATTACCTCCCTGCAGGCCGTCTACGTCCCGGCGGATGACTACACTGACCCGGCACCGGCGACGACCTTCGCCCACCTTGACGCCACGACCGAGCTTGACCGTGGTATCGCGTCCAAGGGTATTTACCCGGCCGTGAACCCGCTGACCTCGACGTCTCGTATCCTCGAGCCGTCCATCGTCGGCGAGCGCCACTACGCAGTTGCGCAACGCGTCATCGGTATTCTGCAGAAGAACAAGGAACTCCAGGACATTATCGCCATCCTTGGTATGGACGAGCTGTCTGAAGAGGACAAGATCACCGTTCAGCGTGCACGTCGTATCGAGCGCTTCCTGGGCCAGAACTTCTTCGTCGCAGAGAAGTTCACCGGCCTGCCGGGCTCCTACGTCCCGCTGTCCGAGACGATCGACGCTTTCGAGCGCATCTGCAATGGCGAGTTCGACGCTTACCCGGAGCAGGCTTTCAACGGCCTGGGTGGCTTGGACGACGTCGAGGCTGCGTACAAGAAGCTGACCGAGAAGAAGTAGGGAGACGCACATGGCTGACATCACCGTGGAACTGGTTTCCGTCGAACGCATGCTGTGGACTGGCAAGGCCACCATCGTCACGGCTGAGACCACCGAGGGTGAGATCGGCGTGCTTCCTGGCCACGAGCCCATGATCGGCCAGCTGGTCGAGAACGGCGTCGTGACCATCCGTCCGGTCGACGGCGACCGTCGCGTCGCCGCCGTGTCGGGTGGCTTCCTCTCCATCAACGCAGACAAGGTGACCGTCCTTGCCGATTGGGCCGTGTGGTCCGACGAATACGGCAAGGACACCACCGTGGGCAACGAGCACACCAGCGAATGGCTGGAGAATGCTCGTAAGACCGCCGGTGAGCGCGCCGTCCGTCGTGCCCAGGAGTCTTAAGACTCTGCGGCTGGAGAGATGACAAGGGCAGCAAGGCCCTTCCTGCTCTCGCTTGAGTCGCATCCCGCCTGTCCTTCCTTCGGGAAGGGGAGGCGGGATTCGTCGTTTTGGCAGTCGGACCGGGTGCGTCTCTCGGCGCAACGAAATGCCCCGTGCCCACCACAAACGGGCCAGTACGCGTGTGATCCTTGACCCGCATTCGGTCATTTTTTAGCGCAAGGGAATGCGAACGCGCTAGAGTTGCCTCTAACCCCAATTTAGATTTATCTCTTGCATGGAGGTGGCACCGCCGTGGAGACCGTGATGACCATTCTGGGCTGGCTTGTTCTGCTCATCGTCGTCGTTGTGGTGCTGCTCGCCGCCGTGCGCTTCTTTGCTCTGCGTTCCAACGGCACCCAGGTGCTTCTGCGCACCGTGCCGGCCAAGGATACGCACAATTGGCGCCACGGCCTGCTGCGCTACCGTGGTGAGCTCATGGAGTTCTACAAGCTGCGTTCCGTATGGCCGGCCGCCGATCTTACGCTAGGTCGCCTCGACATCGAATTGTTGGGTTCTCGCACCCTCGACGATGACGAGGCTTCTTTTATGACGGAGGCCACCGAGGCCGTTCATTTCCAGGCCGCCGGCCAGGAGTACGAACTTGCCACGGATCTCCATGGGGCGATGGCGCTCAACGCTTGGGTTGAGTCGGCGCCGTCCAAGCGGCTTGAGCGCGTGGACATTAAGAAGCTGCGCGAGCGCGTGCAGCGGGATAAGCGCCAGCAGGGACGCTAAGCCAGCCTGCATGGCTGGGCACAAGGGGGCATCGGAAAGCCGATTGCAAGGGCGCGCGCCGTCCGCGCTAGGGTAGTCAGCATGCGTTTAGTCATCGCCCGTTGCTCCGTGGATTATGTTGGCCGTCTCGATGCACACCTGCCGCTCGCAGACCGCCTGCTCATCGTGAAGAAGGACGGCTCCGTGTCCGTCCACGCGGACGATCGCGCTTATAAGCCGCTCAACTGGATGCAGCCGCCGTGCACGCTCGAGGAGTCGCCCATTACGGACCTCGACGGCGAGGACACGGGCGAGATTCTGTGGCTCGTAGAAAATCCCAAGGGGGAGCAGCTGCGCATCACTATCCAGGAAATCCTCCACGAGTTCGCCTATGACCTCGGCGAGGACCCAGGCTTGGTGAAGGACGGTGTCGAGTCCCACCTGCAGGAGCTGCTCGCCGAGCACATCACGACCCTCGGTGAGGGCTATACCCTCGTGCGTCGCGAGTACCCCACGGCCATCGGACCCGTGGACATCATGGCGCGCGACGCTGAGGGCCACCACGTGGCCGTGGAGATCAAGCGCCGCGGGGGCATCGATGGCGTGGAACAGCTCACGCGCTACCTCGACCTGCTCAACCGCGACGCGCTGCTGGGTAAGGTCCAGGGCGTATTCGCTGCCCAAGAGATTAAGCCACAGGCTCGCACCCTCGCCGAAGACCGTGGCATCCGCTGCGTCGTGCTTGACTACCAGGATCTGCGCGGCATTGAGAGCAACGAGCTGCGCCTGTTCTAATGCCACGTCGCAATAGAAGAATCAAGACCGAACCACGCTACCTGCCTGCCGATGGCTCTTCCTTCTTCGGTTCCCAGACCGTCGAGGGGCCCAGCTGGACTCACGGCGAGCCCTACATTATGCGACACATCGGCTCGGCTGCTGCGAAGAAGTTCTATATCTGCCCCGGCTGCAACCAGAACATTCCGCCCGGCGTCGCGCACATCGTGGCATGGCCACGCGATACCGGCGGGCGCGCGGATGACCGCCGCCACTGGCACCGGCATTGCTGGGAACGCCGCTAGGGCGTGACGCTTCGCGCACGCCGATAGACTTGGAAGGCATGAACCCCGCAACCCGTGAAGAAGCCGACGTCCTCCTCCAAGGCATCGCCGGATCCGAGGCCCATCTGCGTGACGACCAGTGGACCGCCATCGACTCGCTCGTCAATCAGCGCCGCCGCATGCTCGTGGTGCAGCGCACTGGTTGGGGCAAGTCAGCCGTGTATTTCATCGCGGCCAAGTTGCTGCGTACCCGTGGCTTTGGGGCCTCGGTCATCATTTCGCCGCTGTTGGCGCTCATGCGCAATCAGGTGGAGGCCGCCGCCCGCGCGGGCATCCGCGCGGTGACCATTAACAGCGCGAACATGACGCAGTGGGATGATCTCCACGCCGCGATTGCTGCGGGGGAGGCTGACCTCGTGCTCATCTCTCCCGAGCGCCTCAATAATCCGTCCTTCCGCACCGCGGTGTTGCCCCAGCTTAGCCGTGCCGCCGGCATGCTCGTCGTTGACGAGGCGCACTGCATCTCCGATTGGGGCCACGACTTCCGCCCGGACTACCGGCGCATCAAGGATCTGCTCGCTGGCCTGCGCCCAGATACGCCGGTGCTGGCCACGACAGCGACGGCGAATGACCGTGTCGTCGCGGATGTTCAGGCACAGCTGGGGGAGAACACCGGCGTGCTGCGCGGCGGGCTCGACCGTGAGTCGCTCTACCCGGCGGTGCTGCGCCTCGAGGATACGACGCAGCGCCCGGCCTGGCTCGCGACGCACCTGAATGAGTTGCCCGGCTCGGGCATTATTTACTGCCTTACCGTCGCCGCGGCGGAGGACCTCGCGGAGGTGCTGCGCGGTGCCGGCTTTGAGGTCGCCGCCTACACCGGTCGCACAGAGGCCGAGGAACGCGAGCGCCTTGAGCAGGCACTCATCCACAATGAGCTCAAGGCGCTTGTAGCGACGTCCGCGCTGGGCATGGGCTTCGACAAGCCGGACCTGGGCTTCGTCATCCACGTCGGTGCACCCGGCTCGCCGGTGTCTTATTACCAGCAGATCGGCCGCGCGGGCCGCGGCACCGATCACGCGGAAGTCCTCCTTTTGCCCGGCGTTGAGGACCAGGACATCTGGGGCTATTTCGCGTCGCTTACCTTCCCTCCCGAGCCGGTCGTGCGCCAGCTCCTCGAGGTCCTCGCGAACACGGACGGCCCGTTGTCCACGGCGAAGATTGAGCCGCACGTGGACCTTAACCGTTCGCGTCTGGAACAGGCGCTCAAGGTCCTCGATGTCGACGGCGCCGTCCAGCGTGTGCAAGGCGGCTGGCAGTCCACCGGGCAGCCGTGGTCTTATGACTCGGCCCGCTACGAAGGTCTCGCCGCCGCGCGCACAGCGGAGCAGCAGGCCATGCTTGACTACGAGGCGACGACGGAATGCCGCATGCTCTTCCTACGCCACCAGCTCGATGACGCCACCGCGACCGACCCCTGCGGTCGCTGCGACAACTGTACGGGCAGACGCTGGGATCCGAGCGTCGACGCCGCCGTCGGCCAGTTCGTTAGGGCGCAACTTACCGCGCCCGGCGTCGCACTCGCACATCGTAAGATGTGGCCGACGGGTATCACCCGGCCCGTCGCGGTCAAGGGCCGTATCAAGGGCGTGGGTGAAGGCAAGGCGCTCGGACGTCTCAATGACATTGGGCGTGGCCCGGCGCTTACCACGCTCGTCACGGAGCGTGCCTGGGTGCCCAGCCAGCCGTGGCAGCAGGACCCGTGGTTGCCGCAGGTCGTCGAGGTCCTCGCCGGCTGGGACTGGCAGACGCGTCCCACCTCCGTCGTCGCACTGGGCAACGTGGACCCGGAGACCACGGCGTTCGTCGAGCGCCTCGCCCAGGCGGTCGCAGGACTGGGACGCATGCAGTTCGCCGGCACCCTGCGCACCGCGCCCGGCGTCACGGAGGTCACCGCGCAGAACTCCGCCTACCGCGTCATGGGGCTGCTACAGCACTATGACTTTGCGAGCATCAATCAGGACGTCCTCACCGCGGCGGGCGGACCGGTGCTTCTCGTGACCGATCTCGTGGACACGGCGTGGTCCGTCACCGTCGCGGGCAGCGGCATTTTCACAACAACGGGGGCAGAAGTCCTGCCCTTTGCACTCGCGGCTCGGGGGTGATCACAGGGCTGATCGTTGAGTGCGATCCACCCGGCGGTGGGGTGGCTCGCGCGCGTAGAATCGCACGCATGATTGTCGCTTTTTCTGTCGCGCCCACGATTGTGGAGTCGCCCACCGCAGAGATGTCCGAGGCCGTCGCCGCCGCCGTGAAGGTCGTGCGCGAATCCGGCCTTCCCAACGAGACGAACGCCATGTTCACGCTCCTGGAAGGGGAGTGGGACGAGGTCTTCGCCGTCATTAAGAAGGCCACGGACGCCGTACGCGCGGTTTCGCCGCGTACGGGTCTTGTGATTAAGGCCGATATTCGCGAGGGCGTGACGGGCCAGCTCACCAGCAAGGTCGAGGCCGTCGAGCGCCACCTGAAGAATGGGGAGGTTTAAGCCATGACTATTCCGAATCGTTTCGTCGGCGGTGCCCTGGATCTGGGCGAGCTTAAAGCACGCAATGACGCGCGCGCCAAGGCGGCATCTGCCCCGCAGCCAGGTGGCTCGTCTGCCGGCGTCCAGCCCTTCTTCCAGGTGACCGAGGCCAACTTCGAAGAAGACGTCGCGCGCCGCAGCGCCCAGGTGCCCGTTGTCGTCCTCGTGGGCACGGCGCGCTCGCCGCAGTCGGAGCAACTGAAGGCCGATTTCGCGGAGCTCGCCGCGGCTGGCGGCCTGAAGTTCGTGGTCGGCTACGTCGACGCGGATGCCACCCCGCAGGTCGCGCAGGTCTTCGGCGTACAAAACCTGCCTACCGTCATTGCGCTCGCCGCGGGCAAGCCCATCACCCACTTCGAGGGGGGCCAGCCGCGCGAGAGCCTCGAGCAGTGGGTCGCCGCCCTCGTCCAGCAGGTCGGCGCCCAACTGTCGGGCATCCCGGACGCGGGGGATACGCCCCAGGAACCGGAGCTCGATCCGCGCGTGACGCAGGCCGAGGACGCGCTCAACGCGGGCGACTTCGACGCAGCCATCGCGGTCTACGACTCGATCCTCGCGGACGACCCGAAGGCAACGGACATCAAGCAGGCGCGCGACACCACGAAGCTGCTCAAGCGTATCTCCGGCGTCGAAGACCCCATCGCCGAGGCAGAGACCGACCCTTCGCCGGCCGCGCAGATGCATGCTGCGGACGCCGAGGTCGTCGCCGGCGTGCCGGAAAAGGCCTTTGACCGCCTTATTAACACGATGAAGGTCACGGCGGGTGACGAGAAGGCTGCGTTGCGCGACCGCCTGCTCGAGCTCTTCGGACTCTTCGACGCGGGCGACCCGCGTGTCCTCGCGGCACGTACCAAGCTGGCGAGCGCCCTGTACTAGGCGAGTGTGACCAGCTGCACGCTGCGGCGCGTCCAACAGCCACGATAACGACCTGGCTGTCGGGCTATCCCCCGCACGGGTGAGAGAAATGCTCACCCGTGCGGGGCTTTGTGTTCGCTTGGCGAATTTCGCGGACACCCCTTTCCTAGCCCCGGGGTTAAAACCACATTAACCCTGTACTTCCTAGGTTTCGCGACAGAAAAGAGCGGGTCTAGTATCCCTATATCACCCGTACGTGAGCCGCTTCACGTTTGGTGCAGAAGACGATACATAACTCTGTGCGCTATCGAGCGGCTCACACTTTCAAGAAAGGGACGGCTATGGTTTCGCCAGTTACCACCACCCCAAAAATTGCTCAGGCGAAGGGTCCGAAGAAAGACCGCACGCACTGGCTCTACATTGCTGTCATCGTCGCGGTCGTCGGTGGCGTGGTTTTCGGCCTCGTCGCGCCGGAGGCCGCCGCGCCGTTTAAGATCCTCGGCACGATGTTCGTGAGCCTCATCAAGATGATCATTGCCCCGGTCATCTTCTGCACCATCGTGCTCGGCATTGGCTCCGTGCGTGCCGCAGCCTCGGTGGGCAAGGCCGGCGGCATCGCCCTGGCGTACTTCATCATCATGTCGACCTTCGCGCTCGGCGTGGGCCTCCTCGTCGGTAACTACATCGAGCCGGGCACCGGTTTGGACATCTCTGCTTCGCAAGGCGCTGCGGATTCCTTTATTGCTCAGGCAGAAGAGAGCCACGAGGGCCTCACGGGCTTCATTGCGTCTATCATCCCGGACACGCTGTTCTCGTCCTTTACGTCGGGCTCGGTGCTCCAGGTTCTCTTCGTCGCGCTACTCTGCGGCTTCGCCGTGCAGTCCATGGGCCCGTCGGGTGAGCCCATCCTCGCGTTCATTGCGCACCTCCAGCGCCTCGTGTTTAAGCTGCTGTCGATGATCCTCTGGGTCGCGCCCATCGGCGCGTTCGGCGCGATGGCCGGCGTGGTTGGCGCCACCGGCTTCGATGCCGTGAAGTCGCTCGCCATCCTCATGCTGGCGTTCTACATCACGTGTTTCCTCTTCGTTTTCCTCGTACTCGGTACCATCGCCCGCGTCTTCGGCGGCATCTCCATGTGGAAGCTGTGCAAGTACCTGGGCCGTGAGTTCCTCCTCATCCTCGCGACCTCGTCCTCCGAGTCCGCGCTTCCGAACCTCATGCGCAAGATGGAGCACCTCGGCGTGGAAAAGCCCACCGTCGGCATCGTGGTCCCGACTGGTTACTCCTTCAACCTTGACGGCACCGCCATCTACCTCACGCTGTCTTCCATCTTCATCTCGGAGGCCATGCACATGCCCATGAACCTGGGCGAGCAGATCGGCCTGTTGGTCTTCATGATCATCGCCTCCAAGGGCGCGGCCGGTGTCTCCGGCGCCGGCATCGCGACGCTGGCCGCGGGCCTGCAATCGCACCGCCCGGAGCTCCTGCACGGCGTGGACATCATCGTCGGTATTGACCGCTTCATGTCCGAGGCCCGCGCGCTGACCAACTTCGCGGGCAACGCCCTGGCCACGGTCCTGATCGGCCGCTGGACGCACTCTGTCGACATGAACCGCGTTCACCAGGTGCTCGACGGCCAGCTGCCTTATAAGGAGACCGACCTCGACAGCGACGTCGACCTCAAGCTGCCGGACGTCGTCAACCCCGCCAACGAGACGCTGCAGCCTACGCAGCAGATTGACCTGGACAACTACGAGAAGGGCTCGGGCATCTACAAGTAAGAGCTCAACCCCACCCGCCCGCGCTGCCATTCAACCGGCCGTGCGGGCGTTGTCATGTCTACAATGACCCACATCAACCGTGTTCTGTACTGAAAGGTGACCACCATGCTCTCCGTTTACTTCCTGTGCAATAGCAACCGTGGCAAGTCCCAGATGGCCGAGGCGCTGGCGCGTAAGCACGCTCCGGAGTGGGAGACGTACTCCGCGGGCGTGAAGGTCACGAAGTCGGGTGCCGAGGGTGAGGTTAACCAGGAGTCCGTCGAGGCGCTCGCCGAGGTCGGCGCGGACATGACCCACGGCCGAGTCGAGGCCGTGGACCCACAGTTGCTGCGCAGCGTCGACCACGTGGTCATCGTGGGTGGCGCGGAGCTGGACTGGCCGGAGGACGCGACTGGAAAGCTGGAGCGCTGGGAGGTATCCGAACCCGTCGATCAGGACATCCACGGCATGGAACGCATGCGGATTATCCGCGACGAGATTGACGCGCACGTGCGCGGGCTCGTGGGGAAGTAGTCCGGAGATCTGAAAATGACCACAACGTCCGAATAAGCCTGAAAAGTTGTGATTTTTGGGACCTTATTCGGGCGTTGTGGTCATTGCGTCTCAGGGCGAGACTGGAAGAACTAGCCGCGGTAGACGTACCACTGCGCCGAGTTGGCGGGCAGGTGCAGCCAGGCACCGTCGTCGCCCGCGGTGAACTCGGAGGGCAGGTTGTTGCCCGCGCCCTCGTAGCTGGAGTCATCCGTGTTGAGGACGAGCTCCCAGCAGCCCGGACGGGTGGGGTGGAGCTGGTAATGAGTGTGGGAGGAACCGGAGAGGTTGATGACCGCGAGCAGCGCGGAGCCGTCCTCGCCGTAGCGCTCGTAGGCGAGCACGCTGCCGTTGGCATCATCGCCCACGACCCAGTGGAAGCCAGAGGGATCGAAATCGCGCGTGTAGAGCGCCGGAGTGTTCTTGTATAGAGCACCGAGGTCGCGCGAGAGCTTCTTGATGCCCTGGTGCCACTCGTGGCCCCAGCCTTCCAGGTTGGACCAATCGACGGAAGAAGACTCGTTCCACTCGGTGGTCTGGCCGAATTCCTGGCCCATGAACAGCAGGTTCTTGCCGGGGTGGGAGTACATGTAGGCATACAACGCGCGCACGCCGGCCGCCTTGTTCCAGTCATCGCCAGGCTGGCGGCCCCAGATGGTGCCCTTGCCGTGGACGACTTCGTCATGGCTAAACGGCAGGATGTAGTGCTCGGAGTAGGCGTAGACCATGGAGAAGGTGAGCTCACCGTGGTGGTAGGAGCGGTGGACCGGCTCGCGCTTGAAGTACTCGAGCGTGTCGTTCATCCAGCCCATGTTCCACTTAAAGTCGAAGCCCAGGCCGCCGTCGGAGGTGGGGCGGGTAACACCATCCCAGGAGGTGGACTCCTCAGCGATGGTCCACACGCCCGGGTGGGCGCGGTGGAGCGTCCCGTTGGTTTCCTGGAGGAACTGGACAGCCTCGAGGTTCTCGCGGCCGCCGTACTGGTTGGGCAGCCACTCCTCGCGGGAGTAGTCGAGGTAAAGCATGGAGGCCACGGCGTCGACGCGCAGGCCGTCGACGTGGTATTCCTCGGCCCAGTACAGAGCGTTGGCGACCAGGAAGTTGCGAACCTCGTTGCGACCGAAGTCGAAGACGTAGGTACCCCAGTCGGACTGCTCGCCACGTCGGGGGTCCGGGTGCTCGTAGAGGGCTTGGCCGTCGAAGCGGCCGAGCGCGAACTCGTCCTTGGGGAAGTGCGCGGGGACCCAGTCGATGATGACGCCAATGCCCGCCTGGTGGAGGGCATCGATTAGCGCCTTGAGATCCTCTGGCGAGCCCCAGCGCGCGGAGGGCGCGTAGTAGCCGGAGACCTGGTAGCCCCAGGAGCCGCCGAAGGGGTGCTCGGCGACGGGCATCAACTCGACATGCGTGTAGTTGTGCTCCAAGAGGTAGGGGATGAGCTCCTCACGCAGCACGTTGTAATTCGAACCGATCTTCCAGGAACCGACGTGGACCTCATAGATATTGACCGGCACGTTGATATCGCCGGTGCGTGCGTCGATCCATTTGTGGTCGTTCCACTTGTAGGTGGAGCGGGCGACGACGGAGTCCGTCGCCGGCGGGGCAACGGTGGCCTTGGCGAGCGGGTCGGCCTTGTCGATGCGGCCGGAGTGCTTGGTCTGGATGGCAAACTTGTAGCGCTCGCCCACGCCGATGCCAGGGACGAAGACTTCCCAGATGCCCGTGGAGCCTAGCGAGCGCATGGGGTATTGGGTGGGGTTCCATCCGCAGAAGTCGCCGACGACGGCGACGCCCACGGCGTTGGGGGCCCACACGGCGAAGGCGACGCCCTCGACGACGCCGAGATCCGTCTCATAGGACTTGAGGTTCGCGCCGAGCACCTCCCACAGGCGCTCGTGGCGGCCCTCCCCGATAAGGTGCAGGTCAAAGGTACCGAGCGTAGGGAGGAAGTGGTAGCCGTCGGCCACCTCGCGGGCGGGCTGGCCCGGATAGGTCACGCGCAGGCGGTAATCGGCCTCGCGAACCAAGCAGGCTTCCCAGATGTCATTGCCCACGTTCGTCATGGCAATGGTTTTCTCGGCCGTGACGAGCTCGACCGACTCGGCACCCGGCTTGCGGGTGCGCACGACGCCGTCGTGCCAGCCATAGAAATCGTGCGGCGCCCAGTGGCGGCAGGAGTTGAGGAGATCGAGGTCAGACTGCGGGATGCTCATAGAGTCAAAAGTACCTTTATAGAGGGGTGCGTGCAGGCGATGTGAGTTTTCTCTTGATCGGCACCGAGCGGTTGATATTGTGCCCGCGGACCCTGCTCACTCGAACGGGCGTGCAGGGCCTGGCTGGCACTAGGCGCGGTAGGTGTCCTGCGGACGCCAGGCCAGCTGCGTGCGGCGGTCCTCGGCGACGGTGGGCAGCACGAGGACGTGGGCGACGTCGCCCTGCGGGGCGAGGCGCACGAAGTTGTGCGGCCCCCACGTGAATGTCTTGCCCGAGATTTTGTCGTGGACCTCAAAGCTTGCGCCTTCGTCCTGGCCGATGGCCGCGTAATTGATGTGGACGGTGGCTTCCTGGGTATTGCGCGGGTCGAGGTTGACCACGGTGAGCACGACGTTGCCCGTGGCGGCGTCCGCCTTGGAGTAGGCCATGACGTTGTCATTGTCTACCTCGTGGAAGGTGAGCGCGCGCAGCTGCTGCAAGGCCGGGTTTTCGCGGCGGATGCGGTTGAGCATCCCGATGTAGGGCTCGAGCGAGTCGCCGGAGTTGAGCGCCGCCTGGAAGTCGCGCGGGCGCAGCTCGTACTTTTCGGAGTCGAGGTATTCCTCACTGCCGGGCTTGACGGCCTCGTGCTCGTAGAGCTCGAAGCCGGAGTACACGCCCCATAGCGGGGAGAGCGTCGCGGCGAGCGTGGCGCGGATGGCGAACATGGCGCGTCCGCCGGTCTGCAAGGACTCGTGCAGGATGTCTGGGGTGTTGACAAACATATTGGGGCGGCAGATATCGGCCTGCTCCAGGTGGTGCTGAACGAACTCCGTGAGGTCGTACTTGGAGGTCTGCCACGTGAAGTAGGAGTAGGACTGCGAAAAGCCCGCCTTGGCCAGGCCCAGCAGGCGCGGGGCGCGCGTGAACGCCTCGGCGAGAAAGATGATGTCTGGGTGCGTGGCATGCACCTTGGCGATGAGCCACGCCCAGAAGTTGGCAGGCTTGGTATGCGGGTTGTCCACGCGGAAGGTCTTTACACCGGCGTTCACCCAGATCATGACCATGTCGTAGATGGCCTCGTAGATGCCGTCTGGGTCGTTGTCGAAGTTGAGCGGGTAGATGTCCTGGTACTTCTTGGGTGGGTTCTCTGCATACGCGATGGTGCCGTCGTCGAGCACCGTGAAGAACTCCGGGTTGGACTGCGCCCATGGGTGGTCCGGTGCGCACTGGAGGGCCAGATCGAGGGCGACCTCGAGGCCGAGCGACTCGGCGTAGGAGAGGAGGTCCTTGAAGTCCTCCATCGTGCCCAGCTCCGGGTGCGTGGTCGTGTGGTCCTGGATGGCCCACGGGGAACCCACGTCGCCCGGCTGTGCCGTCACCGCATTGTTGCGGCCCTTGCGGTGCACCTCGCCGATGGGATGAATGGGCGGGAAGTAGACGGTGTCAAAACCCATCTCCGCCACGCGGGGCAGCGCGCGCTTCGTGGTCTCAAAGGTGCCGTGGACGGGGTTGCCATCTGCGTCCCAACCGCCGGTGGAGCGGGGGAAGAGCTCGTACCAGGAGCTGTAGCGGGCCTTGGCACGCTCGACGTCGACTTCGTAAATCTCGCTTTCGGTGATGAGCTCGCGCAGCGGGTGGTGCTCGAGAATTTCGGTGACCTCGGGGGAGAAGGCGGGGGCGACGCGCTCGGTGAAGGGGGCATCGGAAGCAAGTGCCTTGGCCGCAGCGAAGAGCGGGCCCGCCTGGTCCGTGGGGGTCTGGAGTGCGGCGCGGGTAAAGAGGTCGGCGCCGTGGGAGAGATCGTTGGCGAGCTCCTGCTCGGATTGGCCGGCGTCCATCTTCTTCGTCACGGCGTTGCGCCACGTGGCCATGACATCGCTCCACGCGTCGACGCGGAAGAACCAGCGGCCCGGGGTGGCGGGGGTAAAGACGGCATGGACGCGATCCGGGTTGACGGGGTCGAAGTCCATGGTCGTCGAGGAGACCGTGGAGGCCTCCGCATTCCACACAGACAGCGTGGCGGCGATGGCGTCGTGGCCTTCGCGCCAGACCAAGGCCGTGACGGGGATGACCTCCCCAACGGTGCCCTTGGAGGGCAGCTTCCCGCCGGAGATGACGGGGCGGACATCGTCAATGCCCAGGCGGCCGAAAGCGTGGCCGTATATGCGCGGGGAGGAGGTGGGAGAAGTCATGCCTTTCAGCCTAACCTAGCTGTGTCACTTTCACCGGGGAAGTGGAACGTAAGGCACTATAGAGGGCATGACTGCGCAAGAGATCGCCGAACCTGAATACGTGGCTGACCCCGACCTTCTGATCGACTTCCACGGCGTGGAGCTGCGCCGCGGTGGACGCACCCTTGTAGGTCCCATCGATTGGCAGGTAGAGCTCGACGAACGATGGGTCATTATCGGCCCCAATGGCGCGGGCAAGACCTCCCTTGTCCGCATGGCCGCGGCGGAGGAATTCCCGTCCAAGGGCACGGCGTTCTTAATGGGCGAGCGCATCGGCAAGACGGACATGCGCGACTTGCGCGCGCTCATCGGCATTTCCTCGGCCGCCGTGCAGCACCGCATCCCGGACAATGAGCGGGTCGACGATCTGGTCATCTCCGCCGGCTACGCCGTGCTCGGACGCTGGCGTGAGGAATACCAGGATATGGATTTCGGCCGCGTCGAGGAAATTCTCGCCCAGGTGGGGGCGACCCACCTGGCCAAGCGCACGTGGGGCACCTTGTCCGAGGGTGAGAAGAAGCGCGTCATCTTGGCCCGCGCCCTCATGGTCAACCCGGAGCTGCTCATCCTCGACGAGCCCTCCGCGGGCATGGACTTGGGCGGCCGCGAGGACCTCGTGGGTTACCTGGGGGATTTGGCGCTCGATCCGGACGCCCCGGCGATCGTGATGATTACCCACCACGTCGAGGAGATCCCGTACGGCTTTACTCACGCGATGATCCTCGACGAGGGCAAGGTCGTGGACATGGGCCTTATCAATAGCGTGCTGACTTCTGAGAACCTCTCCACGGCGTTCCATCAGCCTATTCAGGTTGACCGCATTGGAGAGCGCTATTTCGCCCGCCGCGTGCGCTAGGTTGCGGTAATCTGGCTTCACTATGCCAACCTATCGGGACCCTAACCGGACTTATTTCCGTGATGGCGTCGGTGAGCACGACGCCATCGACCACGCGGACCATACCGGTTTCAACGGCGGCAAGCTGGCTGCCACCGTCCTTATCGTTCGCGATGGCGAGGACGGACTCGAGGTCTGGGTACAAGAACGCGTGTCCACCATGCGCAATTATCCGGGGCATGTCGTATTCCCCGGCGGCGGCGTCGACCCCCGCGACTTCCCGCCGCGCACGTGGGATTCCGGCGAGCTGTGGTCCGGCGCGTCCACCATTTCCATGGCCCGCAAGATGGGCGTGACCCGCTACAAGACGCACGCCCTCGTCTTCGCCGCTGCCCGCGAGCTCTTTGAGGAGGCCGGCACGCTTCTGGTGCGCGGCCTGTCCGGCGAGGTTCTCGAGGATGCGCGCCGCTATCACGACGAGCGCCTTGAGCTCGAAAACCACACCATCTCCTTTACAGAGTTCCTCTCGCGCCGCCGCTTCAAGCTCGACGCAGATATGCTGCGCCCCTGGGCGCGCTGGGCGGGCGTCGATAAAGGCCAGTGGTTCGACACGTTCTTCTTTATCGCGACGCTGCCTCCGGGCCAGGAGCCGGACGCCACGACCTTTGAAGCCGCTGACGCCAACTGGTTCCCGCCCCAGCTCCTCCTCGACGGATGGCGCGCCGGGCTCGTGCGCCTTGCCCTGCCCACGTGGCGCCAGCTTGCCCGCCTCGCGGAGCACGACAGCGTCTCCGGCGTGATCAAGGCCGCGGCCAATGCTGACCTGCGCCCCGTCATCGGCGACCCAGTCGACGACCCACACTACAGCGACTACTTCGAGACCAACCCGGTGGACCGCATATGAGTTTTACCCTCGACGAGGTCGCCTTCCTCGCGGCCCACACCTTCGACCACGATCTTGAACTCACTCCCAAGACCCAGCTCAAGGACGTGGAGTTCCTCCGCGGGCTCTACGGCGAGCACGCCCGCGCCGTCGCCGAGCTCCTCCAGGCCCGCCGCTCGGGCAAGCTCCCTGCTCACTGGCTTGCCGATGCCACCTCGGTCCAACAAGCCACCCCACCCGCCGTCGCGTCCTTCCGCGCCCAGCACTTGGCTGCGCTCGGCGTTGAGTTCGTCCACGACGTCACCTGTTCCATCGGCACTGAGGGGGCATTGCTTCGCACTGCCCGAATTGACTATGTCGGCTCCGACCTCGACGCCTCACGCTTGGCCATGGCCCGCCACAACGTGCCCGACGGCTGGTTCGTCCGCGCGGATGCCTTGGCACCCGTGACCAACTCCGGCGTCGTCGTCGCCGACCCCGCCCGTCGCGCGGGTGGGCGCCGCATTACCGACCCCGCCAAGCTTCTTCCTCCGCTGCCAGACCTCGTCGCCGCGTACCCCGGCCGTCCCCTGGCCATCAAGTGCGCGCCGGGCCTCGACTTCTCCGAGTGGGACGGCGGCGTGGACATCGTCTCCGTCGACGGCGGCGTCAAGGAGGCCTGCCTCTACACGCCGGACCTCGCCGCCGCTCGCCGCCGCGCGGTCATCCTCCGCGACGGCCACACGGACATCGTCACGGACGCGCCCGTCGATCCACCCGCGCCCGGCGAGCCCGGCCGCTTCATCCTCGAGCCCGACGGCGCCATCATCCGCGCCGGGCTCGTCCAGCATTACGCCGCGCGCGAGGGGCTCTGGCAGCTCGACGAGCACTTGGCCTACCTCACCGGCGACCGGCTGCCCACGGGCACCTCGGGATTTGAATTCATCGAGCAGGTCCCCCTCAAGAAGCTCAAGGCCGCGCTCGCTTCGTACGACTGTGGCCGCGCGGAAATCCTCGTGCGTGGCGTGAACGTCGACCCAGACCAGCTCCGCAAGAAGCTCAAGCTGCGGGGCCCCGCAGCGCTCACGGTGGTGGTGGCGCGCGTCGACGACGGCCTCGCGGGCTCGGCCGCCGGAAGTTCGCGGCAGGTCGCATTTATCTGCGGCCCCCGAGTATCATCGAGCAAGGTTTAGCTAACTTTCATAACACACGCATGACGGAAAGGGACACGACACATGCCAACCATCGTGGCGCTGGTCAAACACGTACCGGATACCTGGTCGACGAAGACACTGGGGGAGGATCACCGGATTAACCGCGACGTGGACAACGTCATCGACGAGGTCAACGAATTCTCCGTCGAGCAGGCCCTTCGCCTGCGCGAAAACAATCCGGACGCCGGCTTCCGCGTCGTGGCTCTCACCATGGGCCCGGCCCAAGCCGACGAAGCTCTGCGCAAGGCGCTCGCCATGGGTGCGGACGCCGCTGTGCACGTCGTGGACGATCAGCTTGCTGGCGCTGACGCACTCTCCACCGCCTGGACCTTGAACGCCGCGCTCACCAAGCTCGCCGAGACCGACCCCGTCCAGATCGTCGTCGCCGGCTCCCAGGCCTCGGACTCCCAGACCGGTTTGCTCGCAGGCCTGCTCGCCGAGTACCGCCAGCTGCCCGCGCTCACCGGCGTGAAGACCCTGAACTTCACCGGCGACAAGCTCACCGGTACCCGCGAGGACGCCCGCGGTACGTGGGAAATCGAGACCGCCCTGCCGGCTCTCGTCACCGTTACAGACAAGGCGGACAAGCCGCGCTTCCCCAACTTCAAGGGCCTTATGGCCGCGAAGAAGGCCGAGGTTACCGAGTGGTCCGTCGCAGACCTTGGCATCGACGCCATTGCGCCGGCCACTCAGGTCACTGACTCCCAGGAACTGCCGCCGCGCACCGCCGGCGAGGTCATCTCCGGCGTCTCCGCCGAAGAGGCCGCCAGCCAGATCGCCGACTTCCTCGCCGCCCGCAACCTCATTTAAGGAGCACCCACCATGTCGCACGTTTACGTTCTTGTCGAGCACGAGGCGGGCCAGCTTTCACCGGTCACCGCCGAGCTCATCACCGCCGCCCGCCCGCTGGGCGTCGTCTCTGCCGTCGTCGTCTCCGCCTCGCCTGCAGGATTTGAGAAGGAGCTCGCCGAGCTCGGCGCCGCCCAGGTCGTTGAGGCCACCACGGCCGACTACGGCCAGCGCCTCATCACACCCGAGGTCGACGCCCTCCACGCCCTCGGCGCCGCGAACCCCGCGCCCATCGTCATCGCCGCGACGCCCACCGGCAACGAGATTGCCGGCCGCGTTGCCGCACGCCTGGCCTCCGGCGTCCTCGCGGACGTCACGGCCATCAACCCGGATCACTCCGCCACCCACGTCATCTTCGGTGGCACCTTCCAGGCGACCTCCACCGCCGCGGGCGCCTGCCCGGTCTTTACCGTGCGCCCCGGCGCCATCAAGGCCGAACCGCAGCCGGCCGCGGGCGAGCTCGCCCCCATGCCGCTGCCGGGCGCCACCGAGCGCGACGTCACCGTCACCGGTTTTAAGCCCGCCGAGCACTCCGCGCGCCCCGAACTCACCGCCGCCAAGGTCGTTGTCTCCGGCGGCCGCGGCGTTGGCGACAAGTTCGCCGAAGTTGTCGAGCCGCTTGCCGATGCCCTCGGGGGCGCCGTCGGCGCCACCCGCGACGCCGTGGACAACGGCGCCTACGACCCCGCGCACCAGGTCGGCCAGACCGGCGTCACCGTCTCGCCGGATCTCTATATTGCACTCGGCATCTCTGGCGCCATCCAGCACCTCACAGGCATGCGTACCTCGGGCACCATCGTCGTGGTCAACCAGGACCAGGACGAGCCCTTCTTCGAGATCGCTGACCTCGGCGTCGTGGGTGACCTCCACGAGATCGCCCCGGCGCTTACCGCCGAGATCAACTCGCGTCGCGGCTAATGTCACACTATTTCGACTACGCGGCGACCCAGCCCATGCGCCAAGCGGCCGTGGACGCCTGGGTCGCCGCGTCGGGCGCTCTCAACGCCGGCGCGACGTATGCTTCGGGCCGCCGCGCGCGCAGTGTGCTTGACGATGCCCGTGAGTCCATCGCCGCCGACCTCGGCTGCGAGCCCATCGAGGTCATCTTCACCTCGTCTGGCACCGAGGCGGACAACATCGGCATCCAGGGCCTTTATCGCGCCCGCGTGGCTGCCGGTGCGCCGGCGCGCGTTGTCTCCACGCCCATCGAGCACCCTGGTGTCCTCGAGACCGTTGCCGCCCTCGCTAAGGAAGGTGCGACCGTTGACCTGCTGCCCGTCGGCCACGACGGCCATCTGAGCGACCTCGCGGCGCTCGACGCCCCCGCTGCCGTGGCGACGTGCATGTGGGCCAATAATGAGACCGGCGCCCTCCAGCCCGTCAAAGAAGTCATCGACCGGGCGGGCGAGACCCCCGTCCACATCGACGCCGTTCAAGTCATGGGCAAGCTGCCTATCGACTTCCACGCGCTGGGTGCCACAACGTTGGCCGCCAGTGCCCACAAGTTCGGCGGTCCGCGTGGCGCAGGCCTCCTGCTCGCGCGCCGCTCGCCGGCACCGCAGCCCATCGCCTACGGCGGGGGACAAGAGCGCGGCATCCGCCCCGGCACCGTCGACGTGGCAGCCGCTTCTGCGACGGCGGCCGCGCTCCACGAGTCGCTCGCCGAGCTCGAGTCCGAGGCCGCCCGCGTGCGCGTACTGCGCGACGCTCTCCGCGATCGCCTATTGGCCGCCGTGCCCGACGCGATCTGCAACACGCATGAGCCGGCGTTGCCCAGCCACCTGCATCTCACGTTCCCGGGCACGGACTCGGATAGCTTGCTCATGCTGGCCGACGCTGCGGGGATAGAGGCATCGGCAGGCTCCGCATGCCATGCCGGCGTGTACCGCCCCTCGCACGTCCTCGAAGCTATGGGGATCGACCAGGACCACTCCGGTGGTCTGCGGTTTACCCTCGGCCCCGGCACCACGCAGGCGGACGTGGATGCTGCCTGTCAGGAAATTCCCAGCATCGTGGAGCGAGCTCGCAGTGTATAAGTAGGAAACTCGTGGGCTTTCGCCCGTAACGTTCCAGCAGGCGGGAACTACTGTTATCTCGTGCAATCAGTTATCGATTTTGTGCGGGAGATTCCGCTCACGGGAACCGCGGCGGGCGTCATCTACGTGGTGCTACTTGTCCTCGGCGCGGATGTCGTCCTCTGGGCCGGCTGGAAGCGGTGGCACCGCACGGGCCTTACCCTCGCCGTGGCGCTCGCCGCTGTCTCCGCGGCATGGTTTATTCTCCGCCATTGGGATATTCCCCTCTACCTTTTCGCCGCTGGGCTCGTCTCGGTGCTCGCGCTCGTGGGCGTGGCCGTCCTGCCGCGCCTGCGCGTGCTCCTCGCGCTCGTCGCCGTCGTCTCCGCCGTGTCCACCGCGGGCCTGGCCAACATGGAATACGGCACGTATCCCACGGTCGCCTCGCTCGACCCGCAGCCCGTAGCTCCGGAGATGACGCTCGATCAGGTCAAGGCTGCGTCGGCGACGGACGGCGCCCACGGCGCGCTCGTTACCTTCCCGGTGTCCTCCGCGGTCTCGGGATTCACCTCGCGCGACGCCACGGCGTATCTGCCGCCGGCGTATTTCACGTCGAACGCCACGTTGCCGGTTATCGTCTTGCTCCACGGCAACCCCGGCGGACCGGAGCAGTGGTTCGGCTCCGGTGAGGCAGCGCAGACCGCGGACCGCTTCCAGGCCGCCAACGGGGGAGTAAGCCCGATCGTCATCGCTGTCGATGCCACAGGCTCCGAGAACGCCAACCCCATCTGCGCCAACTCTTCGGTCGCCACAGTGATGACGTACCTCACGACGGACGTGCCGAACACGATTAAGGCAGACTTCCGCGTGGATGCGGATCAGAAGCACTGGACGGTCGCTGGTTTGAGCTACGGCGGCACGTGCACGCTGCAGATCGCCACGACGCACCCGTCCGCATTCGGCTCGGTCATCGATCTGTCCGGCGAGGCGGAGCCGACCATCGGCACGCATGCCGCGACGGTTGAGAAGTTCTTCGGTGGCGACGAGTCCAAGTACCAAGCACAGAACCCGGCTAGCCTGCTTACCGCACACAGCTACAAGGATTCGGGGCTGGCCGCCGTTTTCATCGCGGGCACCGCGGATGAGCATGCGAAGAGCGCGCTCACAGACCTCTCGGCCAAGGCGCGTGCCGCCGGAATTCCGGCGTGGTACGGCACACTCGAAGGTGGACATTCCTTTGACGTGTGGCGCCCTGGCCTGCAACGCGCCTTCGCGTGGGCCGCGCGCCGCGGCGGGCTCACTGTAACGACCGATCCCTTCGACGGACTGAAAGATTCCGATGTCACGCTCTAAAACCTTCCTGCGTCGCAACCCAGTGACGCTCCTCCTCATCGTCATCGTGTGGGCTCTGTGGATTCTTGGTGCCTCGGATGGGCTGCTCGATGACCTGTCCGTCCACACCGCCGGCGGGGCGTTCATGCTCACGCTGCTTGCCCTCGCCGTGGACATCCCAGCCGAGCGCACCCTGGGGTGGAAACGTTTCCTCGCCGTGGGCGTGGCAAGCCAGCTCATCGTCGTGCCGCTGTCCCTCGTGATTGCCAAGGGCATTGAGATTGCCGGTCTCAACCGCTGGGGCGATGATCTCCTGCGCTCGACTCGGATGACGCTCATCGCGTTCATCATTGGCACCGCCGGTTTCGCCTCCGCGCGGCTTCCCCGGCTCTGGCGCCGCCGCGTGCGCCTAGTCATCCTCGTGCTGCCCGCCACCATGGCCTTGTATTCGGGCACGCTTCCCGATGTCATCGGCGTGACCGCCGCCGTGTTGTCCATCGCCGCGGGAGCCTGGTGGGCGAAGGAAACCCGCGGCGCGGGGGCATCGGCAAGCGAGAAGCGCGTGCTCACTGCACTGGTGGTGGGGATCGTCGCGCTCGGTCCGCTCTTTGTCGCGCTCAATCCTGGCGCCGAGGGCCCGTTTAGCCCCGTCACCCAGCTCATGTGGTCCGGCGGTGCTTCCGATGCCCTCACCGCCGGTCTATGCCACTCCCTGCCCGGCTCGCAGGAGTGCCAGGACGCCCTCAGCTGGTCGCGTGTCTACGGCCTGGGCCCGGCCGTCGCGGACCTCATCCCGCTGCTCATCCAACTCGTGCTCTGTTATGGGCTGTGGAAGGGCCGCCTCGCCGCGTGGTGGGGTTCGCTTCTCGTTCAATTCGCTGCCATGGCCGTGCTCGTCACGCAGCTCTTCGACTTGGATGAAGACGGCGTGGCGCTCTACGGCATCAACCTAGCGGCGGTTCTCGTGCCGTGGCTGGGGTGTGCTTGTGTACTCGTCTGGAACCGCCGCGTGTTCAGCGTGCGCGAGAATTCCGCCTCGGTCCTCCGCGTACTGCTGCGCCTCCTGCTCGCTTTCGTTGTAGTGAGCGCCGTGTGGTTCGTGGGTGCCTGGCTTCTGAGGGCTTCCTTTGACGACGCGTCCTTCGGCTCTATCGCGTTTGAATGGCCGTTGCGCTTCTTCCCGCCCGTTGTTGCGCTGCTCCTGCCGTACGCGCTCGTGCCGGGCACCTCGGCGGCGTGGGCGCTCTACGAGTGGGTGGGCACGGTCTTCTGGCTCTATGCCGCGTGGCAAGGCTGGCGCATATTCGCTCGACCTGCTGACCCTTCCGGTGATGCCACTCACGCGCGTGCCATCCTCGAGTCCGGCTCTGGCGACCACCTGTCGTTCATGACTCTGTGGGAGGGCAACCGCTACTTCTTTAATGCAGCGGGGGATACGTATGTGGCCTACCGCGCCTCCCGAGGGGTGGCGTTGTCCTTGGGCCAGCCTGTGGGACTTGACCCCGAGGGCTGCGCCGCCGAGTTCGAGGCCTTCGCGCGTGAGAATTCGCTGCGTCCGGCGTGGTACTCCGTTTCCGAAGCCTTCGAGCGCCCGGGGTTCCGCCGCCTCGAAGTCGCCGAGGAAGCAGTGCTGCCGACCGACAACGTGGAATTTAAAGGCAAGAAGTTCCAGAACGTGCGTACCGCGCGTAACAAGGCTGGCAAAGAAGGCGTGACGACTATGTGGACGACGTGGTCGGAACTTTCGCTCGAGCTTCAAGCGGCCGTTATCGCCCTGTCTGAAGAATGGGTCTCCGAGAAGTCTTTGCCGGAGATGGGCTTTACTCTGGGCTCGCTGCCGGAGCTGCGTGTGCCCGGTACCCGCTTGCTGCTCGCCGTGGGTTCTGACGGTTCTTTGCATGGCGTGACGTCATGGTTGCCGGTCCACCATTCCGGCGAGATCGCGGGGTACACGCTCGACGTCATGCGCCGTTCCGAGCATGGGTTTAAAGGCGTCATTGAGCTGCTTATCTCCGAAGCGCTCCTGCAAGCCGCTGCCGAGGGCTGCGAGTGGATTTCGCTCTCGGGCGCGCCGCTGTCCGGCAGCTCGTCCGAGCCCGGTTTGCTCGACGCGCTGCTCTCGCGCGTGGGCGAGGAGATGGAGCCGCTCTACGGCTTCCGCACGCTCGCCGCGAGCAAGCGCAAGTTCCAGCCGACGGAGCACGCGTGGTACCTCGCGTACGACGATGAGTTGGCACTGCCTGCTATCGCCGCCGCGGTCGTCCACGCCTATGTGCCGTTGCTCTCGGCTGCGGATGCGGCGCGTGCCGTGCGCGCGTGGCTCGCCGCGCGATCCGAAAAGTTAAAGCAGTAACGCGTGTTGTGTGTGTGACTCGTGTGATTGATGTGTAGTGTCGCAGGCATGATCTCTGCACGCCGTATCGTCGCGGCCCTTACGGCTGCCGCACTTGCTCTGTCCACAGCCACCGTTTCCAGCACCGTCGCTCAGGCCCAAGACCTGGGCGGCCTCGTTGCACCCAGCGGCATCGATGTCTCTGGACACCAGCACACCACGCTCGCCGGCATTGACTGGAACGCCGTGAAGTCGGACGGCCAGTCCTTCGCGTTCGTCAAGGCCACCGAGGGCGAAGGCTGGGTTAACAGCCACTACGTCGGCGACGCGAACGCCGCGAAGATGGCCGGTCTCAAGGTCGGCGCGTACCACTACGCCCGCCCAGCAGCGGATCCCGCTCGCCAGGCCGCGGAGTTCGCTGCACAGCTCGCCCTCGTCCCGGGCCAGACCCTGCCGCCGGTCCTCGACCTCGAGGTCTCCGAGGGCAAGTCCCCGGCCGAGCTCGTGGCCTGGACGCGCACCTTCACCTCGGAGCTGCAGCGCCTAACCGGCCGCACCCCGATGATCTACACGTACAAGTACTTCTGGCTCCACGAGATGGGCAACACGACGGAGTTCTCCGAGTTCCCGCTGTGGCTCGCCGCGTACCAGGATCAGGCCCCGGAGCCGGTGGGCGGCTGGGACCGTATCGCCTTCTGGCAGCGCTCTGACTCCGGCCGCGTGGGCGGCATCACTGGCCCGGTGGATATGAACATCTTCAATGGCACCCAGATGCAGCTCGAGACGTTCTCTGCCGGTAACTACATCGACTTCGGCGGCATCCTTGAGAACCTCGTCATCCCGGGCGTTGACCTGTCCGGCGACGCACGTGCCGTCATTGCTGCCATCCTTGCTTTGTCCGTCGGCGCCGCCGTCGCTCCTGCCCTCACCGAGGCTGCCGGAGGGGACCAGTTTACAGATATGGCCAAGGCACTCATCGCCAACGACGCGCTGCCGAAGGAGAAGCTCGAGGAGATGCTGAAGAACGGTGCCACCCTCTCCGACCTCGCGCTGCTGCTCGACAACGCGGCGCACCTGTCCAACACCGAGGTCGACGCCGTCGAGGTCGACCACGCGCAGAAGGCCGCCCGCGAGGCTGGCGTGCAGTTGCCGCAGCTCGACTCCGGCGCCGTCGCGGCGGCCGTGAACCGGATGCTCGCCGGGGCTTAAACGGCAGCGCTGACAATAGCCACAACGTCCGAATAAGGTCTCGATTTTTCACATTTCGACTCCTTATTCGGACGTTGTGGCTATTTCGCGTCAGTCATGCACATCCCACGGGTCGCTCCGCGTACTAAACCACCTGTGCCACTGCCGGACCGGTGTGTGGACTTTCGCCTCCAAGTCGGGATTCAGCGCCGTCGAGATTTGCCGGAGGATATCGTCGCGGTGGTACGTCACACAGCTTCCCGTATAGCGCAGCGGACGCCAGCCGCGCAGCACTGCGTCGTTTGTCTTCCACGCGTCGCGAATGGTCTCGGGTTTCCGGGAGTGGTACTCGAAGCCGTCGATTTCTACGGCAAATCCCAATTTGGGCAGCACGATGTCCCAGAGATAGGGGCCGATGAAAACATTGGATTCAGTGTGCAGGCCGAGCTCGCGCAATCCGCGAACGATACTTCTTTCTGCGCCCGAGTCGGTCCCGAGTGCCGCGCGATCGAGGAGCGCCCGCGAGCGTTTCGGGAGGCGAGCAATCGACTCCATATGCTCTTCGAGCCGGATTTTTCCGGGCTGACCGGCATATGCGCGCTCGAGGTATTTCAGGCCCAGCTCGTCGTCATCTATGCATGCGACCGCGAGAATTGGGTAGTGAATGCGTGCCTTGCTGTGGACGTCGTTCGCAAGCTGCGTTGTGCGGTGCGCAACGAAGAACTGCGAGTGGGGAAGAGTTTCTGAATACGCGACGTGGAGCGGCAGCGTCAGCGGCTTTCCATGAGCTATCTGTCCTGCGGTGATCCCAGTGAGAACGAGGTCCGGCGTCCGGTCTTGAAGGATGACAGCTAACTCCGCCGCTGTGGGCGTGCGGCTCAGATACAAGCCTCTGCAGATGGGCACGGCCTTGCCGTTCTTGACAAGCGTGCGCAGCTTCGAGCGGCTGAGCTCCGAAAGGACGAGGTCATCCATGATAATCCCCCTTGAATGTGTGGTCCCCGTCCCGGAGCTTAACCTACTCGGCGGGATCGCGCAGTGCGTCCGTCCCCTTGAAAAATTTCCGGGTCCAGCGTTCGTCCTCGTAACGCGCGGGCACGGCGCCGGCGAGCAGTGGTTTTGTAAGCGCCGCAAACTCCGGTGAGCCCTCTACAGGAAGCTCAGTATCGGAGGCGATGAGAATGATGTTCCCGTAGCGGCGGCCCTTGAGCATCGGCGGATCCGCGATGACGGCCACATGAGAGAAGACCTGCGCCAGGCCGGCCAGCTCCGCCTTCGCCACCCGCAGCGAGGAGTGGTCGCCGCAGTTCGCGACATACAGGCCGCCCGCGCTCAGTGCCGAGTGAGCCGCCTCGAAGAACTCGACCGTGGTGAGAGGGCGCGGGGTTGTGGACCCCGCGAAGACGTCGCGGATGATGACATCGCAACGCCCCGGCGGAAAGCCGAAGGTCACCGCGCGCGCCTCCCCGGCGCGGATCTTGACGGTGGGGGCAGACGGGATATCGAAAAGCTCACGCACCAACTGTCCGAGCTTGGCATCAAGCTCTACCACGGTGTTGTGCGAGTTAGGCCAGACGGAAGCGAAATAGCGCGCCAGCGAGCACCCCGCGCCGCCCAGATGGACGAGTCGGCGACTAGGAGCCAGCGACTCGACAGCCGCAGCGATCCAGCGCATGTACTCGAACTCAAGCTCCTTCGGTTCATCGATCACGATGTGCGAGGACGGCACGCCGTTGACGTTGAGGATATACGCGCCCTCCCGGAATGGGTCGGCTTCGACGGAAGCCGAGCCCGTGGAAATCTCGTAGGTGCCGACCCGAGGGTCGGAGGAGTGCGCGCGTTGTCTACCCATGCGCTATACCTTACTAAGGGCAGGCTCGTCGGACGCATGTTAGGTTAGGTTTTCAAGCCTAGACCAGCTCTTATAGGTCGTGCATAATGAATGCATGGTCACTGTTAATTCCTTGCGCGCAGCGGTGCTTGGCGCGAACGACGGCATCATCAGCAATGCCGCGCTTCTCCTCGGCGTTATAGGCTCCGGTGCTTCCGATGCCGCCATTCTCACCGCCGGCATCCTCTCCGGCTACGGCATTTCGGATAAGACCGCGCACAAGGCGGCGCAGGAGATTGGAGAGGGCGACCCGCTCACCGCGCACCTGCAGATTGAGTACGGCCTCGATGGCGAGAAACTCACTAATCCCTGGGAGGCAGCCGCGGCTTCGGGCGCTTCCTTCCTGGCCGGTGCGGCGCTGCCGTTGGCATCAGTGTTCTTCTCCTCCAACTCTGCCCTCGTCGTCTTCGCGACGACGTTGCTCGCGCTGGTGATTACGGGCTTTACCTCGGCCAAACTCTCTGACACGGATCCCGTGCGCGCGGTACTCCGGCTCGTGCTGGGTGGCGCGCTCGGCCTGGCGGTGACATACGGCATCGGCACAGCGTTCGGCGGGGTCGTGGGATAATTTGCCTTAAGGGATAAACTGACCTCCATGCGAGTTCTAGTAGCAATGTCCGGCGGCGTCGATTCTTCTGTGGCGGCCGCACGCGCCGTGGACGCCGGCCACGAGGTCGTGGGCGTGCACCTCGCGCTGCACAAGGACGCACAGCAAACCCGTGAGAAGGCCCGCGGCTGCTGCTCGCTTGAGGACTCCGCGGATGCTCGCCGCATCTGCGACAAGCTGGGCATTCCCTTCTACGTGTGGGACTTCTCGGAGGAGTTTAAGGAAGCCGTCATCGGCGATTTCGTGGACTCATACGCCCGCGGCGAGACCCCTAACCCGTGCCTGCGCTGCAACGAGAAGATCAAGTTCGCAGCCCTCCTGCGCAAGGGCATGGCGCTGGGCTTCGATGCCGTCGCGACCGGCCACTACGCCACCATCGACTCGGACGGCTACATGCGTCGCTCCCTCGACGAAAACAAGGACCAGTCCTACGTCCTGGGTGTCATCACGAAGGACGAGCTCGACCACTGTTTCTTCCCGATTGGGGACACACCCAAGCCGCAGATTCGCGAGGAGGCTAAGCGCCACGGCTTCTCCACCGCGACGAAGCCGGATTCCTACGACATTTGCTTCATCCCGGACGGCAACACTCAGGCGTTCCTGGGCTCCAAGATCGGTCTGCGCCCGGGCATGATCATCGACAAGGAAGGGCACGAGCTCAAGGAACACGACGGTGCGTGGAACTTCACTATCGGCCAGCGCAAGGGCCTCGATATCAAGGCCCCCGCTGCCGATGGTCGCCCGCGCTACGTCACGGACATCGATGCCGCCACCGGCACCGTCACGGTCGGTTCCCGCGAGGATCTTAAGGTCACGCGCATCACCGCGGACCGTCTTAAGTACCTGCACCCGGCCATGGACGGCGAGTTCGACTGCGACGTCCAGGTCCGCGCCCACGGCTCCGTCGTGCGCTGCCACGCCGTCGTCGATCGCGCGAATGACACGATGACGCTCGAACTCGACGAGCCGCTCGACGGCGTGGCCCGCGGTCAGGCCGCCGTACTCTACCTGCCCAGCCCGGACGAGCTCGGCGACATCGTTATCGGGTCTGGCACCATCAACGGGACTAACTAAGCTCCCAGCACGCAGCGGCTGATCAGCTGGTCCAAGGCGCGGACATCGACCTTTTTGCCTACGCTGACCTTGATGCGCCCGGCACGGGTCCACAACTCGAGTTCTGCGTCGAGGTCGATCTTGCCTGCATTCTCAGATGACCACATCGTGATGGAGGAGTACGGCAGTGAGTAGATTTCCTTCTTCTTGCCTGTTAGGCCTTGCGCGTCGCGCACGATGAGCCGCTTCGTGGTGAAGACAGCGACGTCGCGCAGCGTCGTATACGCGGCGATAGCTTCTTCGCCGGGCACGAGCGGCACGTCCGCTGGAATGTCGGTTTCGTCGTTGAACCACCATGTTGCGATACTGTCGTAAGCCATAGCCACCAACCTAACAAAAGGATGCGCACCTATGACCGGTTTCGGATTAGGCCCCATGCCGGGCACTTCCATGTCTGAGGCCGCCGATATCGTGATGGGGGAGACCGGCGCCCTTCCGCATCTGCCGCAGCTGCCGGACCGAGGCCTGGGTTCTGATGCTATCGGCCGCACCGCCGGCCTCCTCGAGGCGCTCACCGTCGACCGTGGCCCGCGCTCGTGGCAGATGACAGCCCGGCCGCAGCGCGAGACTCGCCGCGTCTGGGACCGCATGGAGCGTGACCTCGACGCCATCGTGGAGGTCTGGGGCGAGCATGTTCCACGCGTGAAGATCCAGGCCGTGGGTCCGTGGACACTCGCCGCCGCTGTTGAGTTGTCTAACGGTCACCGCGTGATTACCGACCGCGGCGCCCGCGAAGACCTGCATGCTGCGCTCCTCGAAGGCATCCAGGCTCACTCCGCGGAGGTAGCCCGCCGCTTTAACTCCGAGGTTGTCCTCCAACTCGATGAGCCTCAGCTTGCCGATGCCCTCGCAGGCCGCATCCCAGGCACCACCGACTTCGACCCAATCCGGGCAGTACCGGAGGAGGTCGCGATCGCGAGGCTGGAGGAGCTCAGCGCGGATTACCTGCGCGCCGGGAATCTCTGGCCGCTGGCCTCGGCGGGCACACTGCTTGTCGACTTCGCGGGACTCGATACGCCAGCGAACCTCGACGGCTTGGGCGAGCACCTCGAGGCTAGCCGCCGTGTGGGCCTGGCACTCGATCCGCGCACCTTCACCGATGCCCGCGCCGCCGCGATCGCCGTGGCCCAGCACTTCGACCGCCTGGGACATAGTCGCGAGCTGCTCGTCACGCACGTCGATATCAACCCGTGGCCCGTCCGGGACGCCGCGCGCGACTACCGCTTCGCGGCTGAGGTCGCGGGCATGCTTGAGCGTGACGCAGGGGACTTATAAAACAGCTGGTAGGCACCAACGCCGATGCGTAGAGTTACGGCGGCGACGAGGATGTACCACGCCCACAGGGCGCCGGGGTTCCAGGCGAGCGCGCGGCCGAAATAGAAGGCGAGCGCGATGTCGAAGAGCGCGTTGGCTAGAAAGTTCAGGAGGGATAGCGGCCGCGTGCGCAGGCGCCAGGTGCTCCAGAGCAGTCCTGCTGAGTAGGCGAGGGCGATACCGATGGCCATCATGCGTGCTCCTTAAATAGCGCGCGGGCAAGGTCTTCGACGCCGGTCATGCCGTCATTGCTGGCGTAGGCGGCGCGGTGCTGCTCGGGCTGGATGATGAGCATCGTGCTGTAGCCACCGGTGCCGCCGTTGTGCCAGTAGGTGCAGTCACTGTTGTCTTCCTTCTCCCAACCGAGATCGAAGTGTCCGTGGTCGCACATCCAGGCGGCGAATTTCGCCATGTCTGCGGCGGTGGATCGAATGCCGCCAGCAGGGGCATCGCCGTCGAGCTCCCACGCTGCGGCGGTGCGGCCATTGGGGGCGAGGCCGCGCGGGGCATCGGCAGGCACGGTGCCGGGGAGCGCGACGTAGGACTCCGTCATGCCGGCGGGCTCAAAGATGCGGGTGCGCACGAGTTCCTCGTAGGGAGTGCCGGTCTTCTCCGCGAGCAGGGCGCCGAGGAGCGCGTAGCCGAAGTTGGAGTACTGCTCCGTACCGCGGTTTTCGAGTTTCGCGGTGCGGGCGGCATCGAGAATATCTTCGGTTGTCTCACCCGCATAGGGATTTCCGTTTCTGACCATTGTGACGAGACTGCGAAAGAAGTCGGGGTTGGCGAGACGCGGAAGGCCTGAGGTGTGGGTGGCGAGTTCCTTGACAGTGATGTCGGCGGCGGGGGAGTCCCCGAGGTCAAGGACTTCGCCGACACGAGTGTCGCGGGAGAGTACTCCTTCCTCGATAAGCTGCTGTGTGATTTCGACGGTGAACATTTTGGTCACGGAGCCGATTTCAACCTCAGTGTGCTCGTCGGCGCCGAGGCCGCCGAACTCGGGCGTGCCGTCGGTGAGGAAGAAAGCGGCGAGTTGATGATGGCCGCGCTCCGCGTGGCTTGTGAGGTCGAGCGTGCCGGTACGACGTGACTCGGTGGCGATTCCGCGGGGCCCGGAGCTGATGAGTACTGCGGCGACGAAGACTGCGGCAACAACGGATGCAATGATTCGCTTATTCATTAGTGGTCCTCTCCTGCGATGATGATGGTCATCAGCGGAATGACGCGGCTGGCGCGGATTTCAAACGTGGACGCTTTGGCTTTGGTAATCCAGCCGGCGGAGCTGAGCTCGTTGAGATGGTGGTAGGCGGTGCTCGTGGAGCTCACGATGCCCTCCTCCACGAGGTCGGCTGCCGTCGCAGGGGCCGCGAGGAGACGGCGGAGAATTTCCGCGCGCAGGGGGTGCGCGAGCGCAGAAAGGCGGGTAATGGCGTCAGTCCACGGCTCGTCTGTCACGGCGTGGGTGGGGCGCTGCCATTGGTATTGGTAGCTGCCTCCGCCGAGCTGGACGTCGCCGCCGAAGGCGACGGAGCCATCCGGGATCTCGGGACCGGCTTGAAGGGCGTCAAGGAGCCAGAAAGTGTCGGCTGACGCGGGTTGCTGCTTTGCAGAGGGCTTGTGCTCCAGAGCATCGAGGCGTCGCTCCACCTCGGCGAGGCGCTGTACGAGGTCTGTCATGGTCATGTATTCCAAAATTCCAGAAAATTCAAAAAACTTCAAGAATTATGGAAATTGGGACGCGCTCGTGACAAAAGGAACGCCGCACGGCGGTGAGCCGTGCGGCGTTTGGGGAGGGAGGTTTTCTCGAACGTGAACGTTAAATCGGCTGATTTGGCGCTGAATCTGCTGGTAATCGGGCTGTCGAGAAATTCGAGAAGTTTAGCTAATCATCGGCCACGCGGTGGAAACGTCCGAGGCGTCGCGGCCCTTGCCCTCGAGATACTTCTTAAAGCTCAGGCGGTCCTCGTGCCACTTAACGGCTTGGAATTCCATGAGCTCGTCCATGTCCATCTCGGTCAACTCCGGGAACTTGCGGACCTGCTTCCAAGCAACGCGGGCGGCAGCGAGGGCATCGGCAGTGGCTTCGTGCGCATTGCCGATCTCCACGCCGTAATGGGCGGAAACATCCGTCAAAGTGCGCTTGCCCTTGCGGAACTTGTCCATGACGCGGTCGATAACGAAGGGGTCGAAGACCGGGCCGTCGACCGTGAAGTCGCCGGTGAGGGCGCGCAGCACCGAGAGATCATATTGCGCGTTGTAGACGATGAGCGTGAGTCCATCAGCCCAGGCCTGCTTGATTGCAGAAACGGTTTCGGCGAGGACTTCATCGTGCGGGCGGCCCTCGGCCTGGGCCTTTTCGGTTGTAATGCCGTGGACTGCGGCGGCTTCCTCAGGGATCGGCACGCCCGGGTCGGCGAGCATCTCGCGCGCGTCGACGTCGCGTCCATCAATGCGCACGAGCGCGGAGGTGACGATGCGGGCTTCCTTGGGATTAACGGAGGTGGTCTCGAGGTCGAAAGAGAGCATGCGGCTGGCGTCGAAGTTCATGGTTTACACCTTAGCGCCCCGCCTCGACATGAAGACAGGAACGTCAAAACTGCCGGACATGAGACTGCGATCGCGAGGTGAGAGTGCCAGCGTATCGTCTCGCGGATCCTCTGGGGACACTCCCACGATCTCATAGAGAAGAAAGTCATTTTGCGCGCAGTAGTCATGCACGAAGCCGGATTCGTCCGCGTCGTCGAACGCTAGTATCCAACGCTCGAAGCTCCGACGGACGCCATCATCAAGATGGAGCTGACGCGCGTGTGCAGTTCCGGCTTGTGGGCCTACAGTGGCCTCGGTGGCGAGATTCAGGATCGCGTTATGGGACACGAATACGTCGGCGTCGTTGAAGAAGTTGGGGCTGAGGTCAAGAACGTCAAGGCCGGCGCTCTCGTGGTTGGGCCCTTCGTCGCCTCGGACAACACGTGCGAGATCTGCCGGGCGGGCTATCAGTCGTTCTGCACGCACGTGTAGATGGTTGGCGGCGTCGGCACCCGGGCCGAGTACGCGCGCATTCCGCACCTGATCGAGCTCATCAAGGATGGCACCATCGACCCCGGCGTGGTCTTCGGCCTCGAATTGCCGCTTGCCGATCCCGCTACGGCTTACGCTGCCATGGACGAACGGCGCGCGACGAAGGCGTTGCTGAATTTCTAATGGTCGTCCGCGCTAGCATTGCCCGTAGTGATAACGGCACATGGCGATAAGCACGGCATCGTCGGTGACTTTAAAGACCAGGCGATGTTCATCGGTGATACGCCGTGACCAGTAGCCTACAAAATCATGTTTGAGCGGTTCCGGCTTTCCGATGCCCTCGTTTCCGTTGCGCTCAATGTCCTTGATGAGGGCATTAATGCGCTTGAGGACCTTGCGATCTTGGGTTTGCCACCATACGTAGTCCTCCCACGCGTTGTCGTCCCAGACGAGCTTCATGGAGGCTAGTCCTCGACGAGAGCGTGCTCGGTTCCGCTGCCGTTTTCTAGGCGCTCAATTGCATCGAAGAGGCGGCGGGCATTGGCAGGAGAGCGCATAAGATAGGCGGTTTCCCGAAGTGAGTTGTAATCATCGAGCGAAACAATAACGGCTGATTCTTTGCCGTTTCGAGTAATGATGACCTCTTCTCGGTCATCCACGACGGAATCGAGTACCTCGGCATAATGAGCTCGAGAATCGGAGTAAGTCATGGTGCGCATCGTAAATCTCCTTAACGTCTGGGATTGTACAAAAAATTGTACGTTTGCTCTTTTTGTGCGTCAACTGCTGCTGTCAAGTTCGTTAGACTCGGCACTAACGATGAGGGGTCCGGGAGTGATGCGCGGTCGAGACTCACCGTGCGAGAGCGGGATAGTCGAAGGCATCTCCGTTGACGTCGACTTTGAGGAGGACGTTGACGTCCCGTGTTCCTGACTCGTAGCGCACGGAACTCTTGGTTGCTGAGGGAGAGTAGTGGTCGCTTGCGATGACGCGCAGAGAGGCATATCAATCCACGCCATGATGAATGGCGTGCGGACAACGTCGTCCTCAAGCCGGCCGAGCCACCGAATGGGCATCCTGTTCGTCATTGGGCAACGTCCCAAATCGATGTCTAATGCGCTGGAGAGATCTACTCCAGCGTCGAGTCCTGACGCAGGGAGTCCCGTGGGCTGATTGCCTGAAGCCGCGATGGAGGACGACCAATTATCCTTACCCTGCACCGTGGCGCTGAAGCTGAAGTGCGAGGTTGTCCAATTAGACGGTGCCGTGAGCTGCCAACGCGCAACGTATTTGTCTGTGAGTTGTAGGCCTTGGGCGCGGAGCACCACCGAGAAACTCGATGTCGTAGTTGTCAACCTGTTGGCTGTCGATACGGCTGCGCCACGTGTAGGAAACCATGTGGCAAAAATACGTGAACCTTTAAACCGTAGCCGTTCGTGCCTTGACCTTGACGCGACGTCATAGTTTATAAAAGCCTTATGAGTATCTCTGAAGTCGCCCGAGCGCTAGGCTGTAGTGTTCGCACCATTCGTCACTATCACCAACAGGGTGTGGTTCCGGAACCTGAGCGGAAAGCGAATGGGTACCGGGACTACTCTCTTGCGGACCTCGCGGCTCTAGTGAAAGTTCGACAACTGGTCGTGGCAGGAATTCCGCTCAAATCCGTGGTCGTTGATTCCGAAGACGAGTTGTATGATGCCGCACTTGCCGAAATTGATCGCAAAATTGTTGAGCTAGGTGAGCAACGTGTCCGGCTCCTTCGACTCAGGGACAATCCACCGATGCCGGCACCTCGTGAGCTTATGGCTGAAGTGGAGAAGGTGCTTGCAGCCGGTGGATTGTCGGAACAGGACATTGCACAGGAGATCGATGCGTGGAATCTCATGTCCTATTCGGGGGTCGCCACCGACCAGACGTGGCGAGTGCTCCAAGCCAACGTTTACTCGGCAGAGTGTGTTTCCGCAGTGAGGCAGCACCACCAGCTGTGGGTACAACTGGGGGAAACCGAGCCTGGCCCGAAGTGCGATGCGCTCGCGGAACAGTGGTTTGCAGCCTATTCCGACGGCGTCATGAACGGGATTATTGAGACGTTAACCCCGGGGTATTTAGACCTCCAACCGAACGACATCGCAGCACATAATGGACAGGTGGTGGCTCTGGAGTTGATACGGCGATGAAAGCCCGTGCAGTCCTTATATCAGTACTCTTCGGCACTGTTCTTGCGGTAGAACTATTCATCGTTGTCGCTGGGCTCGGACAAGGATCCGAGATAGTCGCGGGATTTATTGCTCTCGAACTTTTTCTTGCAGGCCTCTTTCTCTTTGCCAATCGTGACAAGGATTTGGTGCCAGTTCGGGCAGTGAAATCGGAGCTTCAGGTGCTGACGACCGGTGTCTTGCTGCTTCTGCGACAACGACGCTACTCGGGAGTGGCCCTTGATTCGTATCGCGGGTGGTGGGTAATTCCGGCTGCGGTTACAGGTGCAACGGGGATTGAATGCATTGCAATCGAGCTCCTGGTGCCGTGGGTCTGGCTGCGCGCAGTCATCCTCGTAGTTTCCCTCTATTCGCTCGTCTTGCTGTGGGGCGTGTTTGGGGCAGCTTTCGTCTATCCACATTTCGTTGATGGAGACCTCGTACTGCGGCATGCGGGGCGAGATATCGCACGTATCGCCCCAAGTGCAGTCGCGAGCATCGTGCAGTCGCGTGGCTATTCACATGAGCGGCACGCTGTCGACGTAGATACATTGATTCTAGGGAATGGCGATGGGACGAACATCCATATCGAGCTGGCGTCTCCTGTGCTTGTTTCAGCACCGAGATGGCCGTGGCAAAAGGAACATGCCGTATCGATCAACGACGTGCGGGTCTGGTGTGATGCTCCGGCAGAAGCAGTCGCGACCATTGTGCGAAGGATTGGTTAGTCCGAACAGTTGAATCAAGCGGCTCTCGAACACTGCCTAGTTGGCGCGTACGATACGTATTTTGATCGGCGGAACCCCGGCGGATGTGGCATGAGCTGACATGGAACGAAGACATCGAGGCACATATCGCTCGGCACAATATCGTTCCGAGGGAAGTAGAAGAAGTTTTGGGCTCGCACCCCAAGAAATATCTCGATGGCCGGAATGAAATCATGCTTGTTTCGGGATGACCAATGTTGGCAGATACGCCATGGTGGTACTAGCTCGAAGCGAGCGACGGTCGCGAAATGATTTTTCTGCGGAAATTGAAATGTCGGCTGATAGCGAGCCTGAGAACGGTGCACACGATAAAGCAGGCCATAATGCTGCGGAGCCTATGAGCGCCTTTACGGTCAGATTGCCAACGAGCGTTTCTAACAAGGTTCGTGACATTGCTGCACAACGCGGTGAAACCACTGGCCTAGTACTCAGAGTAATTTTCGAAACAGCAGTTGCCTACGCTGTCGATGATGACGCAACTATTTCTGTTGCAGAGCTTCGAAAGCTTATTGCTACGGCTACAGATTCGGAAAGTTTGTGGGAGCGTCCCGCGGTGTAAAAAAGATGCCACGGGAGGCCGATGTAGTTCGAAGTCATGTCCGCCACTTCACTAGACTGTCCCTCGTGACTAACCCAGTTGATATCCAACGCGAATGGTCCGAGCTCGCCCAAGAGGTGCGCCGCCACCGCGAGCTCTACTACAACGACCAGCCCATCATTCCGGACGCGGACTTCGATGCGCTGTTCCGTCGTCTCCAGGAGCTGGAGGCCGAACATCCCGAGCTGGCCGTGCCGGATTCGCCGACCCAGGAAGTGGGCGCGGCACCGGAGGGTGCAGCGGATATCGAGCACCTCGAGCGGCTCATGAGCCTGGATAACGTCTTTAGCGAGTCCGAGATGCAGGACTGGCTGGACCGCACCCCGGCGAAGACGTACCTCACCGAGTTGAAGATCGATGGTCTGTCTATCGACCTAGTCTACCGCGACGGAAAGCTCACGACTGCCGCCACCCGTGGCGACGGCCGCGTGGGCGAGGACATCACGAACAACGCCCGCGTTATCGAGGATATCCCGCACGAGCTCACAGGCACCGAGGAGTATCCGGTTCCGGCGCTTGTGGAAATCCGCGGCGAGGTCTACATGCGCCCGGAAGAGTTCGGCGCGATTAACGAGGAGCGCCTCTCCGACGGCAAGCCGGCGTTTGCCAACCCGCGCAACGCGGCGGCGGGCGGCCTGCGCATGAAGGATCCTGAAGACGTGAAGAAGCGTCGTCTCCACATGGTCTGCCACGGCATCGGCGCGCGCGAAGGCTTCGCGCCCACGAGTCAGCACGACGCCTACAAGGCGATGGAGGCCTGGGGCCTGCCGGTCTCCCCATACACGGAGCAGGTGACCTCCGCCAAGGATGTCCAAGACCGCGTGAAGTATTGGGCGGACCATCGCCACGACGCCATCTTTGAGATGGACGGCCTCGTGGTCAAAGTGGACGACTTGGCTTCGCAGCGCGCGCTGGGTGCGACGTCGCGCGCGCCGCGCTGGGCGATTGCGTACAAGTACCCGCCGGAGGAAGTGACCACGAAGCTGCTCGGCATCGAGGTCGGCGTGGGGCGCACCGGTCGCGTGACCCCGTACGCCGTGATGGAGCCGGTGTTCGTCTCCGGGTCGACGGTCTCGCGCGCCACGCTGCACAACCAGTCCGAGGTCAAGCGCAAGGGCGTGCTCATCGGGGATACCATCATCATCCGCAAGGCCGGCGAGATTATTCCGGAGGTTCTCGGACCTGTCGCCGAGAAGCGCGACGGCACCGAGGAAGAGTGGCATTTCCCGGCTAACTGCCCGTCCTGCGGCACGAAGCTCGCCCCACAGAAAGATGGCGACGCAGACTGGCGCTGCCCGAATACCCGCAGCTGCCCGGCGCAGCTTTCCGCGCGTCTGGAATACTTGGCTTCCCGCAAGGGACTTGATATCGAGGCGCTCGGTGAGGAAGCAGCTCGCGACCTCATCGAATCCGGTGTGCTCCACGACGAAGGCGATCTCTTCGACCTCGACGAGGACAAGCTGCTGGGAACCAGCGCTTATACGACCAAGGCCGGCAAGCTTAACGCGCCGGGCAAGAAGCTGCTAGAGAACCTGAAGACCGCCCGGAACGCAGATTTCTGGCGCGTCCTCGTCTCCCTGTCCATCCGCCATGTTGGTCCTATCGCCGCGCGTGCGCTGGCCACGCGCTATGGCTCGATGGAGGCTCTGCGCGCGGCGCCGGTGGAGGACCTCGCGGAGACCGACGGCGTGGGCGGCATTATCGCAGAGAGCTTCAAGAGCTGGTTCGACGTCGACTGGCACCGCGAGATCGTGGAAAAGTGGACGAACGCCGGCGTGTCCATGGAGGTCGCCGAGACCGACAAGAAGGAGCAAACCCTCGAGGGGCTCACCATCGTCGTTACCGGAACCCTGGAGAACTTCACGCGCGACAGCGCCAAGGAAGCTATTCTCACCCGCGGTGGTAAGGCCTCGGGCTCGGTGTCGAAGAAGACTAACTACGTTGTGGTTGGCGAAAACGCTGGCTCCAAGGAGCAGAAGGCCCGCGACTTAGGGCTCACGATCCTCGACGAAGCCGGCTTTCAGAAACTATTGGACACGGGCGAGGCCTAAACTCACTACAGTGTTGTCCATGAAGATTGCGGCATTCGATATGGACGGCACCGTCTACATCGATCACGCGATCGCGCCTGAAACGGTCCAGGCCATCAAGGACTGGCGCGCCGCGGGCAATCTTGCGGTCTCCGCGACGGGCAAGTCCATCGACTCGGTCCGCCGCGCGCTCGAGCCCTTCGGCGTCGACATGGACTACCACGTCCTCTACAACGGCACCGTCATCACGGACGCGGACTACCAGGTCCTCTACGAGCACCACTTGGACGCAGAGATCGTCAATGAGGTCGCCGCGCACCTCGAAGGCACACCGGGGCTCAACCTGTATTGCACGACGCTCGACGGCGCGGACGGCATCGTCACGCAAGGCATTCCGGAATCCTCCAACGCCTTCATCCAGTGCCCGCGCGTCGTCTCTCGTGCGGAGCTCGAAGACGAAAAGGTCGTGCTGCTCTCGGCCTACATGCCGGACAATCAGCCGCTACAGAATCAGATTATCCCGTGGATCAACGAGCGCTACGACGTCTCGACCTCGCTTAACACCGGCTTCTTCGACATGATGCCGCCCGGCCATACCAATGGCACGGGCCTGACCTGGCTCCTCGAACATCTCGGCCTGCCCCGCGCCGAGGTTGAGCTCTTCACCTTCGGCGATAGCTTTAATGACCTGCCCATGCATGAGCTTGCCGATGCCTCCTTCACCTTCCCGCATGCACACCCCGACGTACAGGCTCGCGCTCATCACGTGGTTGCCGACGTACCTGCTGGTCTGCGACTCGCCAGAGCGGGGCTCTCAGCGTCCGGAGGCGACTGAGTCCTCCGTTTATTGCGATGCTTGCGACGAAAGCCCCGGAGTGATCCTCGCGCGACATGCGCATATCACCGGGGTGGTGCTTCTTCCGTCGCGATGAGGCTTACTCGGCGAGATTCGTCGTTAGCGTGTCGAGCTGCTCCACCTGGCCAAGGATCGTGCAGTCCGGATCCGTGCGGTCGGGCAGGAGCGCCGCGGCCTCGTCGGCCGAGGCCTCACACAGGGCGTAGCCGACCCACAGGTGTTTTGCTAAGGGGAACGCGCCGTCGCCGACGCCTGCCGCAGTGTGCGTCGAATTGCGGACCCACAATGGCCCGGCGATTTTAGGGTTTTCGGAGCTGATGCAGCCCTCGGTGTCCTCGAGATAGGCGAAGGCGGCCACTTTCTCAATGAACTTTTGGAAGGTCTGAGAGACGGTTGTGGCGTTCGTCTCTTGGCTGAGGAACGAAATCCGTAGGTAATTGAGCTGACCCGGCATCCGCTCTGGTGCGGATTCCGGGAGTTTCACACTGGGGCTCTGAGAGACTTGGCCAGGGAACACCGTGGGTTCGTCGTGGTCCTCGAAGAAGAACTTCTCGTGCACGCGATCGAAAATTTTATCGTCGTCGCTGTTGTAGCGCACTAGGCTGCGCAACTCGAAGAGCTCCATCTTTTGCGGCTGTGTGAGACGGTAGAAGGCGGCCTCGGAGCGCAGCTCCCACAGCGTGTAAGGGTCATCGGTGACTGGGCGCGGGTGTGTGGACTGGGCGAGGACGGCGGCATCGGCAGCGTTCGCTCGAGTGCGATAGAGCTCATAGGCTTCCGTGAGCCGGGCGGGCGGTGCGACAAACAAGGTGGTGATCAGGACTGTATCCATGATGCCGAAGCTAACATGCCGGTGGCCCGAGCTGATACAGTCTTAGGTGTCCGAATTATCGAACAAAGGAAGACCAGTGAACAGCGAAGTGCTTGTCAAGTAATTCGCTGAAGCGCCGAGGCACGGCCTTCAGCTTGTACACCAACTGCTGAAAGGCTCACTCATGGCTGCCAACTTCTTTCATTCCGTCGTCTCTACGGATCATCTTTCTCTTACCTGGCCAGACGGAACCCAGTGCTTCGCAGAGGTCTCCGTGGATATCAATCGCCGCGTGACAGCGATTGTCGGCGATAACGGCTCTGGGAAAAGCAGTTTCCTCAAGATACTCGCAGGCGAGCTTATGCCGAGCTCCGGTTCGTTCCGCGTGCCCGAACGCCGTGGATATTTGCCGCAACATGCATCAGTGGAAGGGCACTCGGTTCTTGACCTCTTGGGTATTCGGGACATCGTGGAAGCTCTGGAGCGCATCGAAAGCGGTGGCGTTGATGAGCACGATTTCGAGCTGGTCGAGGGGCACTGGGATATTCGTGAGCACGCAGAGACGGTACTGTCCGATGCTGGAATTTCCGAGCCTAAGAATCTGTCGCGTGCTGCTCAGTCTCTTTCGGGCGGCGAAGCCGTCAAGGTCGCGCTTGCTGGATTGCAGCTGCGCACGCCGGAGCTGTATGTGCTGGATGAACCGACCAATAATCTCGACCGCGCAGGCCGTGAGGCTGTGTATGAGTTTCTGGCCAGATCGACGGTACCCGTTGTGGTGGTGAGCCATGATCGCGAGCTGTTGAACATGGCGGACGAAATTATTGAATTCTTTGCCGGCCGCGTGCGTAGTTTCCCCGGGAATTATTCGGCGTATGAATCGGTGATTGCCCGTGAACAGGACAAGGCGGTACAGGCCTGGACGGAGGCGCGGTCGCAACGAAAGCAGGCTGTGCGCAAACGCCAAGAGATGGAAACTCGACTCGCGCGTGATGCTCGTCGCGGAAAGAAGTTTGCTGCGTCGAAGCGTAAACCTGGCATGGCGATGGGGCTTGATAAACAACGCTCGGAACGATCGGCAGCGCGCCGTCACTCGTCGCACGCCGCGTCGGTGGAGGACGCGCGGCGCGAGGAGGCCGAGGCACAATTGCGCATTCGCGATGACGCTTCAGTGTTTCTTCACTTGCCGGAATCGCGATTGCCACAGGGAACGAAGGTGGTGGAGCTGACTCCGCGTGGGGGAGAACGCTCGCTCATCGTTACCGGGCCCGAACGACTTCGGCTGGGCGGGGCAAATGGTTCCGGAAAGACGACGCTCCTCCGAACCATAGCGGGTGATGCGGATGCAGCTGCGCGGTCCAATTTCCAGGTGGCCTACGCACTTTCCGACATCGGCTTCGTTCGCCAACTCATCACTCTGCCTGCTGAGAACACCGTGTGGGACGTGGTGCGAGCGGCAAATCCGGAAGCCGATCCCCAGTGGCTACGGGACCACCTTGCACAGTTACTCTTCGTCAATGACGATGTTTCCAAGAAGTGCGGCGAACTGTCGGGCGGTGAGCGATTCCGCGTAGAAGTCGCGCGGACATTGTTGGCCCAACCGGCGCCACGGCTGTTGCTCCTCGACGAGCCCACGAACAACCTGGATCTGAGCACGGTGCAGTGGTTGGTGGAGACGCTCGCAGGCTTTGAAGGTGCACTCATTGTGGTGAGCCATGACGAGAAATTCTGTGAAGACATTGGACTCGAAGGGTGGGTTGACCTTTAACTTCATTCGCGTTGAGGCGGTTGGAAGCAGGAAATCGAGACTGAAACGTAATTGCATAACGGTGTCATTTAGTCGAAATGCTTGTTAGCGTGTCTGACGTGAACAACGACGAAGTCTTCGACATCGAACAGGAATCGGTTGCGCATCCCGTCCCCACCGAGGATGCGGAGGAAGAGGAATCTGAAGAAAAGCGCACCGGCTGGCACTGGGTGATTCCAGTTGTGCTGGTAGCCGCACTAGTTTTCGCGCCGTGGATAATCAGCGTGCTGGTCCCTGCTAACGCCGCTGGATGGACGGTCGTTGCTGCTTATCTTGTGCTCACGGCGGTGTTGTCGTTCGTTGACGCGCGCGGATTCCGTCCTTCGTGGACGCTGCCCATTCTTGTTGGTGTCGCGACGTGGGTGGCGTCGCGGATGTACTTTAACGACGGAGCGTGGATCTACATTCCGATCTTCATGGTCGTCGCGTGGGGTTTGGGCAAGCTTGGTGGCAGGGGAACGAGGTAGTCATGGAGACGTGGAGCCTTAATCACCCCGATGTAGGCCTTATCGAGGTCGAGCGTGGTTATGACGCGGAATTCAAGGAGCTCGATCCGTCGTGGCCGCAGGCCGTCCCGACTGGCGACGACGGGAATCCGACTCCCTATACGGATCCGCCTCTCGATGCCGATCTGCGCGAGCGCCTCAAGGCGTGGGCGTCCAGCCCACCGGTGCGTCTACGTGTGAAGGTCGACGGGGACGTGTGGGGAAGGTTTGATTCCGCATCGAACGGCCGGATACCGCTGCGCCGCCACAGCGGAAAGAAGCTTTCCTCAATGACCACGTCCGGCACCGCGCGCACGAAACCGCATCTTCGCGTGCAGACCAACATGTTCGGCGAGCTCCTCGACGTCGATTACCGCAACGGGACAGAGGTCGTGGAGTTCGAGCCGCCCGCGGGCTCGCGCGGGGCCAAGCGTCGCGCGGCAATGGAGTCGTCGACCTTCAAGCGCGTGGCGTTTCCCATTGCGACCGGTTTGGGCAAAGGCGGCTGGGCGCTCGCAGTTCTTGTACTCGGGCCGATCGTCAAACGATTTATCGGGTGGCTGCTGAGCTTTATCCCCGATGTTGATTTTCCGGACTGGCAACTGCCCTCGCCGCCGGCCGTCACACTGCCCGTGCCGCATTTCCCGCACATCGATCTGCCGACTATCCCCGTACCGGACTGGGAGTTCCCGGAGTTTGATATACCCGCGTGGCTCGACTTCCTGCTCGAGTACACGAAGATTTGGGTGCCGATTGTCTTGGGCATCATCTTCGCCATCACGGCGGTACGCAAGCACCGGAAGTCGGAGCAGAAGAAGGCGCAGTGGTCGGAGCTTGACGCGGATCGTGAAGATGGTGCCGAGACTCTCGAGGCCGTGCGGGGCGAGGGGCCGCACGGTGACAGTGCGCGGCGTGACGCCGACGAGTGACGTTGCATGTGCTCTTTTCTCCTGGCAGTAACGATTTGTCAAGAGCTTCACGAATCGTTAAGCGCTTGCTACTATGGAAAGTGAAGGTATGGTTCGATAAGGAAAGGGGCAGATCATGGACACTCGGGAAGGCGGACGTTTTAGCTCGGCGGCGAAAGCCGCTACGCCGCTCGCGCACGTCAATAAGCGTGAAGGCATTCTCTTGCTCGTGTTGGCGGCAAGCTCCGCTGTGCTCCTTGCGGTGAACTTTCAGGCGGCCAATTGGGAATGGGGTGGGCTCATCCGTGCCGTCGTGGTCGCGCTGTACCTCTTCGTTCTGTGCCTCGTAATTGTGCTGTTGCAACAGGCGAGGAAGGCTCATCCTCGAGGATTTATGACCAAGCTTGTTGCTGCCTTCGGATTTATCGTGGTCTCCTTCCTGTTCTTTGATCTGGTGTGGCCGCGGTGGGTAGACCCGCACGACACGCACTGGGCGGTGACCACGCTTGTCGCGGTGCTCTGCGCTGCGCCTGCGGGGTGGTGCGGTGTCTACCTGCTGCGCAAGGGGGAACTGTGGAGCTAAGCGAGGCACGCCAGGCCCTTGGCACCCCCATTCACTCGCCGGTGCGGCTCAGTGTCATGGCGGCGCTCAATAGCGTGGATTCGGTGGATTATCAGACCCTCAAAGACGAGTTGGGGGTGAGCTATTCGTTGCTCACGAAGCATGCGACGCTCCTTGAGGAGGCCGGCTTGTTAAAGATTTCAAAAGATTTCGAGGGGCGCACACCCGTGACACGTCTTCGACTCACTCGTTCGGGTCGCCGGGCCTTCGCACAGTACCTGGAAGCACTGGACCGCCTCGTGGCGGGGCTTACTTAAACAACGGGGTTATCTGGGATACGGGAAAGCCAGTCATGCAGGGCGTTGCCACAACATCCAGGAGTCCAATTGTTTCA
>NZ_KQ959755.1:0-623 GCF_001552965.1 Corynebacterium sp. DNF00584
TTTTGAAATCCGAACAGGTTCTGGGCCCGCATCAAACTAGCCACTCTCTTGCGATTGATGCGCTTAGCCGGAGGTGTAGTGCCGTTGTCGCGCTTGCGGTCGTTGAGTTCAGCAGTGATGCGACGAGCGCCCCAGATGCCGTTTTCAGCGTCGAAAATGGCCTGGATCTCCGCGGCCACCACAGCGTCATCTACAAGGCGCGCACGGCGCCGTGGAGCCGAGTTCTTCCACTTGTAATACGAAGACCGATTTAGCCCCAGGACTGTGCACATCCGCTTGACCGAGTAGTCGGCGAGATTGTCGTCAACGAACTGGAAGCGGATCACCAGGTCGTCTCTTCCGCAAAATACTTCGCGGCCTTACGCAGAATATCGCGCTCTTCACGAAGCCTTTTGTTTTCGCGTTCTAGCTGGCGGATTCTTTCCGCATCAGCAAGCTTTTCTACGGGTGACGCTGCATCTTCATCCTTGGCGACGTTAGTGCCGAATTGCTTGTACCAGTATCCCAAAGTCGAGCGATTGATTCCGAGTTCTTCTGCGACCTTGCGCATTGAGGTATCCGGGTTCGACTCGAACATCGCGACGGCGTCGCGCTTGAACTGTTCCGTGTAAACCTTGCGGGGC
>NZ_KQ959756.1:0-11960 GCF_001552965.1 Corynebacterium sp. DNF00584
ACCACGAAAACCCGCCCCGAGGGGCGGGCGATTCAGCATGCCGTTTTAGCTTGCCGGGTAGGTCATCGGGGTGCCGGGGCCCAGAGGTATGCCGATGAGGTACCAGATGACGAAGAAGATGAACCAGCCCACGAGCATGGAAATCGAGTAGGGCAGGGACAGCGACATGAGCGTGCCCACGCCGGAGCGTTTGTAGTAGCGCTGAAGGAACGTGAGCGCGAGCGCGAAGTACGGCGACATCGGCGTAATGATATTCGTCGGGGAGTCGCCGATACGGAAGAGCATCTGCGCGACCTCGGGGGCGACGGAGACGTACATGAGCATCGGCACGACGACCGGTGCCATGAGCGCCCACTGTGCGGAACCGGACGTGATGAAGAGGTTGAGCAGCGCGACCATGAGCACGAGGCCGGCGAACATGAGCACCGGCGGCAGGTCCCAGGCCTGGAGCAACTCGGAGCCCTTAATTGCGGTGTACACACCCAGGTTGGACCAGCTAAACCACGCGAGGAACTGTGCGACCATGAAGAAGAGCACGATCATAGGCAGCAGGGTTTCGATGCCCTTAGCCATGAAATCCGGGAAGTCCGAGGCTTCCTTCACCGTGCCGACTACGATGCCGTAGACCGCGCCGGCCAGGAAGAAGGCCAGCGCGATGGGCACCGCGATAGCCTTGATGAGCGGCGACTCCATGAACACGCCATCCGGCCCAGCGAACGGCGAGCCCGGGATGAAGATGAGCGCGAAGAACGCGATGAGGAAGGCCACCAGCGCGGCACCCGCGGCCTTGAGGCCCTTGGCTTCGAGCGGGTGGAGAGCGAGCTTCTCCTCGTCGTCCGAGAAGTCGTACTCGTCATCGTCGGACGCGTTGGGCACCGACGACGAGAAATCCAGTTCTTGGGTCTCCAAATTGTCGTGGTCGACGAGCTCGCGCGCTTTGCGCACGATGAAGAACTCCGTCACCGCCGTGATGATGAGCGACAGGACAATCGCGGACGGCACCACGAAGAAGATATTCGCCAGCGCGTTGACCTCGTACTCCGCGTCCACAATCTGCGCGGCGGACGTCGAAATACCCGCGAGCAGCAGGTCCGTGATGTTCAAAATGAGCGACGCGTTAAAGCCTGCTGACGATGCCGCGAACGCCACCATCGCACCCACGATGGGGGAGCGACCGACCGCGTGGAAGGCGGTGGCACCTAACGGGATAAGGATGACATAGATGGCATCGGAAGCAACGGAGCCTGTCACACCGGTGAGCGCAACGACGAAAGTTAACATCTTGGGGCTCACGCGTGCGACCATGGCGCGCACGAGCGCGGACAGCAGGCCCGATTGCTCCGCGACGGCCACGCCGAGCATGACCGCGAGGATAACACCCAGCGGCGGGAAGGACGTGAAGTTGGTGACGGCCTCCGTTACCATCTTCGAGAGGCCCTCAGCGTTGAGGAGATTCGTCACCTTGATCGGCTCGCCCGACTGCGGGTCCGTGGCCTGCAGGCCCGCGAGCGAGCCGAGCCACGAGCTCGCCGCCACGACGCCAGCGAGGATGACGAAGAGCCAGAACGGATTAGGCAGCTTGTTGCCGATCTTTTCGATCGTGCCGAGGAATCCGCCAGGCGACTGATGCTCAGGCGGCGCCTGCGTTTGTGATTCGGACATGTTCTCGGCCTTTCTTGTTGACAATTGGGGTCGGGATCGTACGTTCGGATCAGTGTGTAATGGTACATAGGCCCGCGACCTGTGCGAACTCGGCCACAAGCGCAGTCTGTGAAAAGCCTGCCTATCCACGCGGAAGCTGTAGGAATGAAACTTATGTTGCTAGAGTTTCCCCTGTGATCACCTTCGAGAATGTAACCAAGGTCTATAAGGCGTCCGCCAGGCCCGCCCTGGGCGACGTCTCCTTCACGATCGAGGACGGCGAGTTCGTCTTCCTCATCGGCCCGTCCGGCTCCGGCAAGTCTACCTTCCTGGAACTGCTCGTCCGCGAGACGAACCTGACCCACGGCGACATCTATTTCGGCGACTTCCACGTCAATGCTTTGAAGGGCGGCCAGATTAACCGTCTGCGCCAGTCCATCGGCTACGTCTTCCAGGATTTCCGCCTGCTGCCCAAGCTTAACGTCTACGACAACGTGGCGTTCGCGCTCGAGGTTATCGGCAAGTCGAAGAAGGAGATCAAGGAGGCGGTGCCCGAGGTGCTCGACCTCGTGGGTCTCGACTCCAAGGCGCACCGCCTTCCCAACGAGCTCTCCGGCGGCGAGCAGCAGCGCGTGGCCATCGCCCGCGCCTTCGTCAACAAGCCAGCGCTCGTCCTTGCCGACGAGCCCACGGGCAACCTCGACCCGGCCACGGCCCAAGACATCATGACGCTGCTCGCGCAGATCAACCGCACCGGCACGACCGTCATCATGTCCACGCACAACGCGCGCACCGTCAACGAGATGCGCCGCCGCGTGCTCGAACTCAACAACGGCAAGCTCGTCCGCGACGACGAGCACGGCGTCTACGGGGAGGCCTTCTAATGCGACTCGGATATGTTCTGCGCGAGGCCTTCCGGGGGCTCGGACGCAACCTCACCATGACCATCGCGCTCGTCATCACGACGGCGATTTCCGTCGGTCTGCTTGTCGCTGGCGTGCTCGTCACGCAGATGACCGAAGACACCAAGGACATCTACCTCGAGAAGGTCGAAGTTATGGTCCAGCTTGACGAGCCCACGTCCGCGAATGACACGACCTGTGAGCATGGCGCCTGCGCCGACGTAAAGAAGAAGCTCGAGGCTGACGGCGGCGTCGAGTCCGTCACCTACCGCAACCGCGAGGAGTCGTACAAGCGTTTCGTCGAGGTCTTCCAAGAGACCGACCCGCTGCTCGTCGAAGAGACCTCCCCGGACGCGCTGCCCGCCGCCCTCCACGTGCGCCTCGTCGATCCCACGGATACTTCCGCCATCGACGCCATCACGAACGACCCCGGCGTCGACACCATCGTCGATCAAGGCGACGAGGTCCGCTCCGCGACCTCCAACCTCGACACCATCCGCAACGCGACCTTCATCCTGGCACTCGTCCAGGCCATCGCCGCCATCTTCCTCATCGCGAACATGGTGCAGATCGCCGCGTTCAACCGCTCGCGCGAGATGTCGATTATGCGCATGGTCGGCGCTACCCGCTGGTTTACCAACGCCCCCTTCGTCTTCGAGGCCGTCCTCGCCGTGCTCTTCGGCACTGTCCTCGCTGGCGTGGGCGTCTACCTTGGCAAGAGCTTTGTCCTCGACCCGTCGTTGAAGAACCTCTACTCCTCCCAGCTGCTGGCGCCCATCCGGGACTCGGATATCTGGGTCGCCATTCCCCTCATCGGCGCGGTGGCCATCGTCTTCGCTGCCCTTGCCGCCTGGGTTACCTTGCGTGCCTACGTGCGCAAGTAGCTTCCCGATGCCCCCTTGCACCCCGCGGCTGCCCGCCGCGGAGTTCGTTGGTTTTAGGGCTGGCGTGCACGCGCCGGTACAATAAGACGGATTATGGCGAAGAAAGCAAAGAAGAAGAAAGCGGTCGACAATAACTCGACCCTGGCGACCAACCGCCGCGCTCGCCACGACTTTAAAATCCTGGACACCTACGAATGCGGCATGGTGCTTGTCGGCACTGAGATCAAGTCCATGCGCGAGGGCAAAATCTCGCTCGTCGACGCGTTCGCGACCATCGACGACGGCGAGGTCTACGTGCGCAACCTCCACATCCCGGAGTATTCCTATGGCTCGTGGACGAACCACTCGCCCAAGCGCACCCGCAAGCTGCTGCTGCACCGCCGGGAGATCGACAAGCTCATGGGCCAGGTCCGCGACGGCAATAAGACGCTCATCCCGCTGCGCGTCTACTTGAAGGACGGCCGCGCGAAGCTGGAACTTGGCCTGGCGCAGGGTAAGCAGGACTACGACAAGCGCGAGGCTATCAAGCGCCGCGACCAGGATCGCGAGATTACCCGCGAGCTGGGACGCCGCATCAAGGGCATCAACGCCTAAAACGCGCGTAGCCTGGGGCCCATGATTTATACGGCTAAGGCACATGACGTCGTTAAAGGCGAAGAGAAGACTCACGGCGTAACGGTCCTCGTCGACCGTCTATGGCCGCGCGGTATCTCCAAGGACAAGCTGGCCCCGGATCACTGGTTCAAGGAGGTCGCGCCCAGCCCCGGCCTGCGCACGTGGTGGAACCATGACGAGGACTGTTTCGACGAGTTTAAGAAACGCTATCGCGCCGAGCTCGAAGAAAACGACTCCGAGGATATGAACGAGCTGCGAAAACTCGCCAAGGACGGCGATGTCACGCTGCTCTTCGCCGCGAAGGACCGCGAGGTCAACCACGCGGTGGTGCTGGCGGACTACCTGCAGTAAAAGGCGGCATTCATGGACCGCTCTTTTGATCTCGCTGCGTTCGTCGCGAAGATGGACGAGCTGATTAACCGCTATGTGGCGCCGGATCAGGGACTGCCGCCCGAAGACGTCACTGTGTGGGCGGCGTGGTACACCCAGGACTTCGTCTATCTCATCATCGAGGCACAGCAAGGCGGGACGACATATATCGGTTACGAAGTGGACTTCGGGCGAGCCCACAGGGACGTCTCGGCGGAAGTAGAGACCGCTGTTCATGCTTGGGGTGACCAGATGGCGGGTGACTCATTCGTTGGTGTTGTCCCGTTTGACTCCTCCGATGTTATTTACTGGTGGGATGCACGGTTGGTGGCCAAGGACGTCCCGCGAACATTAGCCGACATCGACGGCGCGGTAGAGGCGGCATCGGAAAGCTGGTTGCTGGAATAGGCCGACGTGGGGTAGCGTTATACGAACTGTAGAGAGCGCACAATCCCGCTCTACTGCAATGCATGGGGTTGATATGGTTTCGACTTCGTACATTGAGCCAGGGGAAGCGTGCCGGTGCAGGCTAGAGACCACCGTTAAGCGTCGTAGCAACCAATAAACGCAGAGAAGAACTCTCAGCGTGACTTCGCCCTCGCTGCCTAATTTCAGCGACGCGAGTCTGTCAGCCCGGGTTTAGTTCCTGACCCGGATCCTGGCATCGACTAAGGAACTTGCTCCGCCGGCTTGTCGTTCGGCCGACGGGGGACTTTCAGAGCGACTGGGCCCATCATCCGGAACGAGTTTGCCCGAGCCGGAGGGTCGAGTAGAGATCCTGTGCGAACTGCGCACGGAGAAGCCCTGGCGAGGTGACGAAGGACCCGGGTTCAATTCCCGGCAGCTCCACCGAAGGCGAGCCCCAGACTGAGAAGGTCTGGGGCTCGCTTCTTTTGTTCCGGTTAGCGATAGATCGTGTCGCGCCTTCCACCATCAAAAACCTCGATCGTGATGGTTGATTCGTGAATGAGCGCGAGGATTCGATAAGCGCCGACACGGTAGCGCCATTCGCCAGATCGATCGCCTGTGAGGCCTTTGCCGAAAGCACGCGGATCGGCACAGCCTTCGAGATGGGTTTTCATCCAATTAAGCAGAAGCCGCGCATCGAACCGGTCCATCTTCTTGAGCTGTTTCCGAGCCGAGGCGGTGAGCTTAACTCTGTAGCTAGGGCCGTTGGCTGACATTAATCAAGCTCTTCGAGGACATCATTGATGCTAAAACGCTGTCCGTCATCGGCTTCGATGGCGGCTCGAAGTTCCTGAAGGTCGGCATGGTCTTCAATTTTTTCTAGCATTGCGCTTCGGGCGAATTCCGAGATCGTTGTGCCTTCGAATCTGACATACTTGCGGACGAGCTCGGCGTCTTCGTCGCTCATGCGTACGGTCATAGTTGTCATCCGATTCTCCCGTCTCTTAAGCGCTCTGAATACATTGTGTTCCTCCCCCTCGAGAACGTGGCAAGGGTGCTCTCCGCCTCGATGTGCTCACAATGAGGATGCACAGGTCGCTTGTACCATCGCTGCCGGGCGACATTCAGGTGAAGGTGTCCGAAGGTTTTACAAGGTCCCGAGAAACATCATGAAGTGTGTGCTAACTTACGAGCGGGTTCAGACCCATACCGACCACATCGTTCCTGTAGCGACTGCCCCTAAGAAGTAGGTGGGATCTAGCTTGAGTCTTCGAAATATCCTGTGGGTTTGTGCAGGCGTTGTGACGCTGATCATGGGCATCGGAAGTGGAATCCATTGGGTGCTCGGCGTTGCCCTTTTCTTCATCGCTGCCGTGGTAACAGCACGGTTCATTGCTGCACAATCGGAACTAGCAGGCGGGCGAGTGGCTATCGGTGTGCTTGTCGCCTGCGTGGCTGTTGGCTTTTTCTTTCCGCTCGTCCTGCCGCTCGCTTATATCGGATACGTTGCATGGACGTGGTATTCGCTTGCGTCCGGTGATGAAGGCGCGGCTGCCGTGCAGGGATAATCGCTGGGTTGAATTCCCGGCAGCCTTGCTTCATTTGTTTTGTTGGCGGCCGACGTTGATGGAGGGACCCTCGACACAGTGCGCGGCGGTGAGCACCCGCTCGGGCGCGATAGCTGTGCCGGTGCGCTTGTGCGGCGTGCCGTCCGGGGTGTCGGAGATGCGGACCTGACCGAGGGCGATGGCGCCCAGCCTTGCCGCTGCCGATGCCCAGCGTCGCCGCAGCTGCGAGGGTGAGAGCTCCGAAGGCACGCGAGGGGCGGCGCGCCGTGGCGGAGAGTTCTTCTTTATGCTGTGGAGGCATGGAGATTTCAGATTCGCTGCGCCAGCAACTCAACCATTGGATCCTTCCGGGATTCATGACCTTGGACGAGGTCCACGAAGCCGTGGATGACAACGAACTCGAAGATGTGTACTCGGATGATGATCCGCACGCGGCCGCCGAGCAGGTGTGGAAAGAACGCAAGGCCCAGGAGCCGGAGTGGGACCACCCCACCGATTACGACCGGGTGAAGGCTGCGTTCGATGATATGGAAGGCCAAGGGCTCGTGACGGGAATGAGCCTCGGATTCGATGTCAGTGACTGTAACGAGCTGCTCGGGGAGGAACGTACTCCGATTGATGCGCCGGAGGGGGAGTATCCCTACCGCGAATGGGCATCGTGTGGCTTCCACATGCAAGATGCCGAGGGACTGGCGTACGAGCCGACGGAGCTTTATCTCGTCTTCGGTGCGTGGGCGCCGGGCCCGCCGATCGCTGGTGAGGTCGACGCCGAGAAGCTGCGCAAAGGCTATCCCGAGCGGAAGGACGAATGGGCTCGAATGGACGCCGCACTGGGGCGGTTCCTCGTGGACATTCTTAAGCGCCACGACCTCGAGGTGGAGTGGGACGGCGACCCGCGCGGGCGGATTCAGCTGCTCAATCTCACGTGGCGCAAGCCGCTGCCGGCTGAAGGTGCCTAAGCCATCAGAAACGCATGTAGGAGATTTGCATATTCGTGGGAAAGGGGCTTTCACGAAACCTCTTGACCAGTTATATCAGGTCCGCGGTTACACCCCGGTTACACCGGGTTCCGCCTCCGGTTACACGACACATGACCACTAACCCTGTCGTCCAGCGGCTTCCTCGGCGGGCACGAGCACAACAAGCGGCAACGCCCAGTCATCGTCCCGGTCCCAGTCGAGCGAGAGGCCTTCTTCGTAATCTCGCACCGTGCCCCAGGGCAAGTCCTCCCGCTTCCACACCCCGAGAATCTTCAGGTCGAGGAACCAGGCTCCGGGGTACTTTTCTGCCCACTGCTTAACCTCTTCTATCGTCGTGAGCCAACGCGGTTCGGAACCGCGAGTAACTGCTTCTGCAATTCCTTCGGCTCCAACAAAGTCTCGGTGGCCGGTGGTCCAACTTTCCCCGTCGCGGGGTTCGTCACGGTACGCGTAACGGAACCCGTCCTCGTTGAGTGCGACGGAAACCTTCTCGGCCTCGTTCTCGACAGTCCAGGAGCCGTTTTCGTTCTGGCTTGCCAGCACGGCTCGTGGGTGGACGTTATGGGCGCTGTAGTAGATCTTCTTCATGGTTTGGTCATTCTCCTTCTGTTGGCCGTTGTCCGGGCTAGGCGTTCGCTTCACGTTTTTCTCGCTCGTTCTCATGCCGTTCGAGCTCCTTCTCCAACTTGTCATTGAGCTCAGCAAACTTGTTTACGTAAGCGGTCACCAAGCCGAGCGAGACCACCTCCGAGTGGAACAGGTCGCCTAGCGTTTTCGTCTTGCCCGCGTCCCACTCGGCGGCCAGCGCTTGCATTTCCTCCGTTTTCATCAACTTCCGCTTCGTGACCCGTGACGTGCGCGAGATTCGCCAGTACCAAGCGTGACGCTCCTTCAGTTCGTCGGAGGCAATTTCTTCTCCAACCAGCCAGTCGCCGTGGACGAGGAGGTTGCGGCGCTTTAGCGGGTCTTTGGCCTGTCGAGCCAGTTCGCTGCAAGTGGTGCATTTCTTCTGCTTCTCCAGCGTTTCGCGCATGTTCCCCACCTGTTGTTGGGCGGCCACGCTGGCACCGTGGAATTGCTCTTTCCTGAGGAGTTCTTCGCACAGGTCGGCGACCAGGTTTTCAAGGTGGCCGGCCGCAAGCACGAGCGAGGCGTACAGCACTAGGAAGTCGCTGTGGAATTGCTCCAGGTACGGCAACGGGTCTTCGTTGACACCGGGTAGGTCGGCGTACCGTTCGGAAACACGCTGCGCTTCTTTAAGCAGGGAGGAGTCAATAACGCCGAGGCCGGCGAATGACTTCGCAATGTCCGCATAGGTCTTGTCGAGCGAGCGCTGGAATTGCTCTCCCAGTTTGAGCGCGCCGTTGGACGCAAGCAGCTTCTGGGCGTCTATGACCGGGCCGTAGAACTTTTTCATGTCCACGGTGGGGGCGAACACTGCGGATATGTCGGCGGTATGCTCCGCTAAGCCAGGTACAGCCCACTTCGACGGGTCTGGGTAGGCACCGGAGAACTTTGCGAGCATGTTTGGCTCAATGAGCGAGGTGATGCGGGGTGGCTCGATACCGGCCACTGACTTCCATGCGTCGGCGGTGAGCGCGGTGGCGAACTTCGAGGTGTCTACGACGTGGTTGATACCAGGCATGTCGATCTTCCTGAATAACGAACCGAGAGCGTTGCGGGCTGTCTCCTGGAACTTGGCGTAGCTCTTAGGGTCGTGTTTGCGCCAGAGGTCGTCGAGGTTTTCGTCTTTGAACTCGGAGATTGGACGGTCCAGGAAGTCTGGGTCAGGGGCGTTTTTGTCTGCTGGGTCGCCGGGGTTCTCGGGGTGGCTGTCGGCGTTGTCTGGCTGGTCGGGGGTCTCGTCGTGCTCGTGTGGTTCGGTCATAGGTCCAGTGTGCATGACGGGTCGACATGCGGGTAGGGGACTAGAACATGCCTGCTATTTGTGTGGTTCCTTCCCTGTTGGCAGTGTTCATTCCTCGCTATTTCTCTTGTTGTTTGCGAAATGGCCGCTGGCCTGCGTAAAGCCACTTGTTTGAGTTGGCTGCTTTTCTTCGTTGAATTGACAGGTGTCGACTTAGGCTGAAAAGGAAAACGCCTGGTCAGTCGTCTGGGTGTTCGGTTGTTAATTTTCGAGGAGTGCAGGAATGCAAAACCAAGTTTCGAAACGGTTTATTGGCCGGCGTGCCGCGGCGGTTGTCGCCGCGGGGTTGGTCGGAGTCGGTGCTTTGGCACCGGTGGCGGAGGCGCAGCAGGTCTACCCGGCTGGGGACGAGAGGGTGGTTGGTAGATACTGGCCGTCTCCGTGGTTCCCCAAGGAGTCTATTGATGCTGTAATGGCGGACTTGCGTGAGGGGGAAAAGGTCGAGTTCAAGTGGGGGTCTGGTACCACATCCTTTGATGTTGAACCAGAAAAACTGGCTGCGGATAGTAATGCGCGCACCCTTTTCTACGCGTTGTCTGATGTCCCGGAGGGGTCAATTCCCTCGCCGAACGTCAAGGTCGTCGGGTACAAGTCTAGAAATGAGGGAGGTGATATGCATTACCAAGTGCTTTTGTACCGTCCCGAAGACGAGCCGGGAAAGGTTTACGCGTACCCGTTTCTTTCGCTTAAGAAGTTCGGATATTACGAGCACAGAACGTGCCGTCTTACGCGGAACGGGAAGAATATCGAATTCGGCCCTTCTGCATCTGCGTTTTCTGGCGGCGGCAGTGGCGGTGGCAGCGGCGGCAGCGTTGGCGGTGGCGATGTCCCTGACTGGGCAGAAGATGAAAATATGATGTACTGCGATGACGTCATCACCGATATTGGCAGCCTGTCTGGCACTGTCGTCTGGGACGAGGACACCTCACACACCGTGACCGACCCGGACACACGCATTGGGGGACACGACGTTGTTCTCACAAGGGGCGGTGTTGAGGTCGCACGCACGCAAACTGACGAAAACGGTTTCTATAAATTCGAGTACCTCGCCCAAGGCAAATACGGCATTTCTGTCGAGGCCCCAGACGGCGGTGTCCTGTTATTCTTTGACGAGCGCGGTACCGTCAACCCTAGTAAAGAGGACAAAGGCAACAACTGGGGTTTCCTTAAGAAGCCAGAGCCGACCACCGTCACCCAGGTCACCACGGCTACCAAGACAACCACGGTGACTCCACCAGCGAAGACAACTACTCTCCCTGCGGAGACTGTGACTACCACTGTGGAGAATCCGCCAGTGACGGTGACAAGCACTCCAGAGCGCGCCACTGACACGGTGACGGAGACTCCCGAGCCCTCCACCGCCACGGTCACCAAGACCCCGGAAAAGGAGACAGTCACCAAGACCCCGGAGAAGGTTACCGAGACGGCAACAGTCACCAAGACTCCAGAAAAGGAGACAGTCACCAAGACCCCAGAGGTCAAAACCGTGACGGCAACTCCTCCGACAGTGACTGTTACCCCGGAGAAGGTCACCGAAACGGTGACCTTCCCGCCGAAGACGGTGACGCAGAAGGAGCCTGCGGTGACTGTGACCAAGGCTCCGGAGACGGAGACAGTCACTGCTGCCCCGGAGAAGGTCACCGAAACAGTGACGGTTGCCCCGGAGGTTACTGAACCGGCACCAGAGCTCGGCGGGTTCACCGGCACTGTGGTGTGGGACAACGACGGCTCGAAGAGCGCCAGTGACGGCGACGAGCGTATTTCTGGCCTGACAGTTATTGCTCGCCGGGACGGCAAGGAAATTGCCCGCACCACCACTGACGAAAACGGCTTCTACACGTTCGAAGGTCTTGCCCCTGGCGACTACGACGTGGAGGTTGTCGGTCCCGACGGAGCCCGCCTGGGCTTTGACGACCGCAAGGCCACTGTGGCACCTGGTGAGACTGACTCCGGCAACGACTGGGGCTTCGTCCGCGAGGACGCACCTGCTCCGGCACCGGAAGAAAAGCCAGCAACCCCGGTTGAGACCGTGCGCATGACGCTCGCCACCACTGGCGCGAACTCCTACGCGCTGGCTGGCCTTGGCGCAGTCCTTGCGGCCCTGGTCGCGCTGGCTGTGGTGGGCCGTCGCAAGTCGGCCAGCCAGTAAAGAACCTTCAGGGCGCGGTTTCACACCCCTTCGCGCCCTAGAGGACAACTCCATAAAAGAGCCCGTCTAGGTGAATTTCACTCCTCGTTCACCTAGACGGGCTTTGTGTTTGCTAATTAGACGGGGTAGACCGTGCGAGTTGTCCTACTCAACTGCGCTGGCACTCCTTCGTCCCGGAATGACTGGGTAATGCGACGAGCCTCCTCAAAGTTGTTGCAGCGGGCCAGGAAGTCTATGCCTTCTGCGGTCCAGACTTCCCAGGTGTCCTGACAAAACATTGCGTCCAGGAGCTCGCGGGGTGCGTCTTCCTTTGGTGCGTCGCCGGCCGCCAGCTCTTTCGGGTCGAACTGGTCGTCGGACACGAGGTTGTCCCGTTCGTAGTACGTCAGGTGGCGCGGGTTTGCGTCGGCCTCCAGTGTGAGCATGCCGTTGTCCTGGTCGGAGTATTTGACCAAAGTGGTCAGGAACTTCATGGCCTGGAACACGGGCCCGACCCCCGGAAAGTAGACACCGTGGG
>NZ_KQ959757.1:0-6783 GCF_001552965.1 Corynebacterium sp. DNF00584
ACGGTTGACGTTCCGGTCAAGGTCACCGAGAAGGACACTGACGGCGATGGCCTGCCGGACGATAAGGAAAAGGAACTCGGTACTGATCCGAACAACCCGGACACCGATGGTGACGGCGTTAACGATGGTGACGAGGTTTCTGGTGACAAGAACCCGTTCGATAACGACAAGGACGGCAAGGGTGACCCGACCGATCCGCTGAACCCGGATACTGATGGTGACGGTGTCACCGACGGTGACGAGCTCAACACCAAGGTGGATGAGTCTGGTAAGACCGTTGAGAATCCTGATCAGACGGATGAGAAGACCGATCCTAATGTTCCGAATGGTGCGGATACTGACGGCGATGGCCTGCCGGACGATAAGGAAAAGGAACTCGGTACTGATCCGAACAACCCGGACACCGATGGTGACGGCGTTAACGATGGTGACGAGGTTTCTGGTGACAAGAACCCGTTCGATAACGACAAGGACGGCAAGGGTGACCCGACCGATCCGCTGAACCCGGATACTGATGGTGACGGTGTCACCGACGGTGACGAGCTCAACACCAAGGTGGATGAGTCTGGTAAGACCGTTGAGAATCCTGATCAGACGGATGAGAAGACCGATCCGAACCGTGCGGATACTGACGGTGATGGCCTGACGGACGACAAGGAAAAGGAACTCGGTACCGATCCGAACAAGGCTGACACCGATGGTGACGGCGTTAACGATGGTGACGAGGTTTCTGGTGACAAGAACCCGTTCGATAACGACAAGGACGGCAAGGGTGACCCGACCGATCCGCTGAACCCGGATACTGATGGTGACGGTGTCACCGACGGTGACGAGCTCAACACCAAGGTGGATGAGTCCGGTAAGACCGTTGCGGATCCGAACCAGACGGATGAGAAGACTGATCCGAACATGAAGCCGGAGGAGGTTGTCTCCCCGGATTGGGAGGATGGCTCTACCACTCCGGATACTGAGATCAAGCTGCCGAACAAGGGTGGCGCTGTCGCTGATGGCACCACGACCGAGGTAACTGGTCCGGGCACGGCAGACATTGATGCTGAGGGTAACTTGGTTGTGACCCCGAGCAAGGATGCGAAGCCGGGTGACAAGATTGTCGTTACCGTCAAGGACAAGGACGGCAAGGTCATTGACACCGTCACGGTAAAGGTGACGGAGCCTGCGGCTACGGACGCCCCGGATTGGAAGGATGGTTCCACCACTCCGGATACTGAGATCAAGCTGCCGAACAAGGGTGGCGCTGTCGCTGATGGCACCACGACCGAGGTAACTGGTCCGGGCACGGCAGACATTGATGCTGAGGGTAACTTGGTTGTGACCCCGAGCAAGGATGCGAAGCCGGGTGACAAGATTGTCGTTACCGTCAAGGACAAGGACGGCAAGGTCATTGACACGGTGACCGTCACGATTGAGAAGGCCAAGGAAGGTCTCAACCCGAAGTGCATCCCGGCGATTGCGACCACGTCGTTGCCGCTGCTGCTCCTGATTCCGGTTGGCCTCGCCGACCAGGTGAATATCCCGGGCATGGCGCCGATTAAGGCTCAGTTCGAGAAGGCGCTCGGCAATGTGAACTCCCAGATTGCTAACGCCAACTCGCAGTTGCAGAAGCAGCTGGGCATCTACAAGGGCCCGTTCGCTAAGCAGGCTGCTGACCTTAATTCGCAGCTGCAGAAGTACGGTCCGATGGTGGGCCAGGTTGCAGGCGGCATCGCCCTCGCAGCCGCTGGTATCCTCGCGCTGAGCTGGGTTATTGACTCCTGCCTGCCGGCTGGTCAGGGTTCCTCCAAGGATGAAGGTTCTTCCGCTTCCTTCGATGGTTCTTCCCTGTCTTCCGAGATTGAGGCGGACACCAACGGTAACTCCTCGATCACCCCGAAGGATGGTTCTTCCAAGAAGTAATCCTTTAAGGTAGGTTTCTCGTGAACCTCTGGTGAGCATTGCTCGCCGGTATGCGCAAGCCCCAACCACCGCAGTGACTGCGGTGGTTGGGGCTTGCGGCGATCTTGGGGGAGGGGGCATCGGCAAGCGAGCACGCCCGTGACACTGCGCGCCCTGCCAATAGGACTGCACCCAGGCGTGGAATAATGGCCACAATGTCTATTTCAGGGTCCCTCGAAGGAGAATCCACCATGACCACGCCGCAGCCTGCTGCTGACTTCGTTGGCACGCCACTTGCCCGCAATGCCACCCGCGTGTTGCTCCTCGGCGCCGGCGAGCTGGGCAAGGAGTTGGCCAGCGCGTTCCAGAACTTAGGCCTCGAGGTCCACGCGGTGGACCGCTACAAGGGCGCGCCGGCGCAGCAAGTCGCGCACTTCGCATACGTCGCGGACGTCAACGATGAACAGGCGGTGCTCAACCTCGTCCGCGAGGTGCAGCCGGACTTCGTCGTGCCTGAGGTCGAGATGGTCGCGGTGAGCGCGCTCAAGCAGCTCGAGGAGGAAGGCCAGGCCGTTGTTGTCCCCACGGCACGTGCGTGCGAGCTCACGCAGGACCGCGCGAGCATGCGCGCAGCCGCGGAGTCATTGGGCCTGCCCGTCTCGGCGTATAAGTTTGCAGAGAGCGAGGAGGAGCTCGCCGCAGCCTGTGAGGAGCTCGGCTACCCGTGCATCGTCAAACCCGATACCGCGACCTCCGGCCGCGGCCACATGATTGTGCGTGATGCTGCCGATGCCCCCGAGGCCTGGACCGCAGTCCACCGCGTCGTCGGCGACCATCACCGTCTCGTCGCCGAGCGTTTCGTCGACTTCGATTATGAGGCCACCATCCTGGCCGTGCGTTCCATCGATCCGGAGACGGGCGAGTTGGCCACGTGGTTTAGCGAACCCATCGGCCACCGCCACGCGAACGGCGATCTCATGGAGGCGTGGCAGCCCCTTGCGATGAGCGAGGATGCCCTGGACAACGCCCGCTCCGTCGCGGCGCGTATCTCCAATGAGCTCGGCGGCCGCGGTGTGTACGGCGTCGAGGTCTTCGTCGCCGGCGACGACGTCTACTTCTCTTCGGTCTCGCCCCGGCCTTCCGATACCGCCATGGTCACCGCGTACACGCAGCGCTTCAGCGAGTTTGAGCTTCATGCCCGCGCCATCCTGGGCTATCCGATTGACGTCACCCTCGTGAGCCCCGGCGCCTCCGTGATCCTGCATGCGGATTCCGATATTCAGGACGTCGCCTACACCGGCCTTGCCGAGGCCCTCGCCTATGAAGAAACGGACGTGCGTCTCTTTGGCAAGCCCGGCGCCTACGTCGGCCGCCGCATGGGCCTGGTCACCGCCACCGGTGAGACCGTTGACCTCGCCCGCGATCGCGCTAATCTCGCGGCCACCAAAATCTCCGTCACCGCGACTCCTGAGGAGTTGTAGACCCTAGCGGCGAATCATGGGCACGTGGGGCACGCCCTCGTCGTCGTACTGAGGACCGCAGACGTCAAAGCCGTAGCCGCCGTAGTAGTCGGTGAGCGGCTTTTGGGCGGTGAGGTAGAGCGGCAGTGGGGTAGAGGGGGCATCGGCAAGCTGGAGGGCTTGTTCCATGATGCGGCGGGCGACGCCGGTGCCGCGCGCGGCAGGGGTCACGGCAAAGCGACCGAACTGGAGGACCTCCTCGCCGTCAATCGTGGACGGGTAGACGCGGCCGACGCCGAGCACCGCGCCGGAGTCATCCGTAGCGAGAAGATGACGCGTGGTCGCCGCGGCGTCCGTGTCATCAATCTCGGCGTAGGGGACCTGCTGCTCGTGGACGAAGATATCCACGCGCAGCTTGTAGAGTGCGTGGACCTGCAAGGGACTGAGCTCGTGGAGGGACGCGACGGTTATCGAATCTGTCATGTGACGCATTCTACGTCTGTGACGTGGTTCAAGATTTTCTCTTGTCCGTGGTCAAGTCGGTAAGGTAGAGACGATCACTATTCGGGCGCGCCAGTGACGCGCGCCATATTGTGCTATAGAAAAGGATTTTCCTATGACCGCCTCCCGTTCCGCGCTCGTGACCGTTGCTGGTCGCAGCTTTGATGGCCTTGACGTCGACGCTCTTGCTACGACCCTGGGGCTCGAGGCGACGTCCGTTGAAGGCCTGTCTTCCGTCCCCGAGATCGTCGCGGCGGGCCCGCGCATCCAGGGGCTCATCCGCGGCACGGGCGACTCCCACTTCGACGCGATTTCCGCCGCGGCACTGGGCGTGCCGCTCATCATCGTCGGCTCCGGTGTTGCCGCAGACCTCGCGCTGCGCCACGCCAAGGAGCTGCGTGCTACCGCCGTTGCCGTGGACAGCCTAGACAAGGTGCCGGGGGCGCTCGCCCCGATTGGCGCGCTGGAGCCCGTCATGTCCCCGTCCGTCTTCGAGGCCCAGTTGCTGGAGAAGGCGAAGGCCGTGGGCGCGCACATCGTGCTGCCGGAGGGCGACGATGACCGCATCCTGCTCGCCGCGGGCCAACTGCTCGCGCGCGGTATTGCCAAGCTCACCATCCTGGGCGACCCGGAGACGATTACGGTTCGCGCGAGACAGCTCGGCGTGGATCTCTCGGACGCGACGCTCATCAACCACCTCACCTCGCCGCTGGCCGAGGAGTTCGCAGAGGACTTCGCGGAGCTGCGTAAGAAGAAGGGCGTGACCATCGAGCAAGCGCGCGAGACGATGAAGGACATCTCCTACTTCGCGACGATGATGGTCCACAAGGGGCTGGCGGACGGCATGGTTTCTGGCGCTGCCCACACCACGGCGCACACCATCAAGCCGTCCTTCCAGATCATCAAGACCGTTCCGGGCGCGTCCGTGGTCTCCTCCATCTTCCTTATGGTCATGCGTGGACGCCTGTGGGCGTTCGGTGACTGCGCCGTGAACCCCAACCCGACCGCGGAGCAGCTGGGCGAAATCGCCGTCGTCTCCGCGCGCACGGCTGCCCAGTTCGGCATTGACCCGCGCGTGGCCATCCTGTCCTACTCCACGGGCACCTCGGGCTCCGGCCCGGACGTGGACCGCTCCGTCGCCGCAGTCGAGGCCGCGCGCGCCTTGGACTCCACCGTCAAGGTCGACGGCCCCCTGCAGTTCGACGCCGCCTGCGACCCGGGCGTGGCTGCGAAGAAGGCCCCGGATTCCGAGGTCGCCGGCCAGGCCACCGTCTTTGTCTTCCCGGACCTCGAGGCCGGCAATATCGCCTACAAGACGGCGCAGCGCACCGCTGGCGCGCTGGCCGTGGGCCCCATCCTGCAGGGCCTCAACAAGCCCATCAACGATCTCTCCCGCGGCGCGACCGTCCCGGACATCGTCAATACCGTCGCCATCACTGCAATTCAGGTAGGAGCGTAAATAGCCTTGTCGTACGTACTCGTCCTCAACTCTGGTTCCTCCTCCGTCAAATTCCAGCTCGTCAACCCCGAGAACGCCGCCACGGACGCCCCGCTCGTGTCCGGCCTGGTCGAGCAGGTCGGCGAGCCCATGGGCGCTGTCACCGTCAAGACGGGCGGCGAGGCTTACAAGGAAGAGCTGGAAATCCCCACGCACTCCTTCGGCCTCGAGCGTGCCTTTGAGATCATGCACGACCACGGTGTTGGCCCCCAGGATGTCGACGTCATCGCCGTCGGCCACCGCGTCGTCCACGGCGGCAAGCTCTTCTCCGAGCCGCAGCTCATCACCGACCAGATCGAGTCGATGATCGAAGACCTCATCCCGCTGGCACCGCTGCACAACCCGGCGAACCTGGACGGCATCCGCGTCGCGCGCGCCATGCTGCCCAACATCCCGCACGTGGCGGTCTTCGATACCGCGTTCTTCAACCACATGCCGCCAGCCGCTGCGCTGTATGCCATCAACAATGAGGTTGCCTCCCAGTACGACATCCGTCGCTACGGTTTTCACGGCACCTCGCATGAGTTCGTCTCGCAGCAGGTCCCGAAGTTGCTGGACCGCGACCCAGGCCACGTTCACCAGATCACGCTGCACCTGGGCAACGGTGCCTCGGCCGCCGCCATCCGCAATGGCCGCGCTATCGACACCTCCATGGGTCTGACCCCGCTGGCCGGTCTGGCCATGGGTACCCGTTCCGGTGACATTGACCCTGGCATCATCTTCCACCTGGCTCGCCAGGCGGGCATGTCTATCGATGAGATCGACAACCTGCTCAACAAGCAGTCCGGTGTCAAGGGCCTGGCTGGCGTCAACGACTTCCGTGTTCTGCGCGAGCGCATCCAGAACGAGGACCAGGACGCGTGGCTGGCGTACAACATCTACATCCACGCGCTGCGCCGCTTCATTGGCGCGTACATGATCGCGCTCGGCCGCGTCGACGCGATTACCTTTACCGCCGGTGTGGGCGAGAACGACACGGAGGTCCGCCAGGACTCCCTGTACAACCTCGACATGTACGGCATCCACTTTGACAAGGAAGCCAACCTCTCGCCGTCGCGTGAGCCGCGCATGATTTCCACGCGCACCTCTCCGGTGAAGGTCTTCGTCGTACCCACCAACGAGGAGCTCGCCATCGCGCAGAAGTCCGCCGCCGTGGCCGCCATGGCACGCGAAGCGGGACTTTATTAGGAACGGCGTTACAGGAAGACTCCTGGGAATTTTCGCATGTCTGCGTCTTTGCGCCGTGTGGGCTGTTCGCACGGCGCAGCACCGCTAATTTTTTGCCGCCGCGACCCCGTTCGCGCAGCTAATTCCCAGTATCTTTTGGGTGCCAAATAGAATGTGCAGTCCTCCGCTTGCCGGAGGGCTGTACTCGTTTTAGCGTGTGGTGCATGACCATTATGGGGGAGCTGGCCAGCCTGTTGGCCCGGG
>NZ_KQ959758.1:0-3461 GCF_001552965.1 Corynebacterium sp. DNF00584
CAAATAGGGTGTCCACTAAACGAGGGTAACCTCATGCCTCAAAATATTTAGCAACAGTGCCACTCGATCCAACGCCTCAAGCCTGAGGGTGGTGAGCGCGCGTGGGTAGATTCACGGCCCTTGCAGCGGCACCCGCAGCTGTAGAGAAATCAAGGCACGAGGGTATTCCTGCTGTGTCGGTGATTGGTCAGGCATCGCCGTCGAGGGTGCGGCGACTTACTCGACGCACGCTGCCTGATACAGATCGTTATCTGAGACTAAAGGAGCTCGGAATCCAGCGTCCAGCGGGACCACTGCGGAGTGACGCCATTGACCGTGCAGCGCTTGTCCAAGCGCACACCCGAGCTATCGACGAGGTCGCTGATGCCAAGGCGACCCGCGTGGTGGCGCGATACCTCTACGATGAGGCGCTTTTGTTCAACAGTGTTGACGAAGAGCGAGCGCTGACGCGCCCTGCGGTGGATAAATGGCTTTTCCGGGATGACGTCTTTTCTCGCAGGTCACAGCGCACATACCGGACAATCCTCTATGCGGCAGGCCGGACGCTGTATCCTCACGAATTTCCTGAACCACATCGTCAACGAGGACCGCGCCGCAAGGCTGTCCCGGCTGCGCGGCTCTCACTGGAGACCGAGCTGTATGCGATTGCTCCGAACCTCCGACCGATGCTGCGCGCGCAACTGCTGACGATCTTAGATCTGACTACGGGCGCGGGGCTGTCGTCTCAGGAGATCCGTCACCTGCGAGGAAGCGACATTTCCCCTCTTGAGCTGCCAGAGCGCACGGTGGTCCAGATTGCTGTGAGGAAAAAGGGTGTTGTCTCTCGTGTGGTCCCGGTCGTATGCCCAGTTCGAGGTCATCGCCTTTTGACTCGGGCACGCGAGGTCGGCCAGGGTTACGTGTTTCCTATCGTGGGGGAAACCATGCCTCGAAACGCCATCTGTCATGTGGCGGAAGAGCTCGTTGAGCAGGGGTTTCCTGGATTTAATGCGGCGGCGCTGCGAAACCGTTGGGTGGTAAAACTGGCCTCCGACCCGGGGGTCCCGGCTGCAATGCTGATGAAAATGGCAGGCATTGCTGATCTGCGGGTGCTGCACGATTTGGAAGCGGATCTGCCGAAGTTTTCGCCGGAGGATGAGGCAAGAGCTTTGCTGCACTGTAAAGGGGAGGACCTCTAATGACAGTTGCGGTGCAGGAGCAGAGGGTGATGATCTCGCCGGACTATGTGGACAGCTGCGCGGCTGTGATTGAAAAATCCGGTGCTCACCAAATGATTGATTTCTATTTTCACCAGGACCGTGGCGTGGGCGGACGCAAATCCACCGGGCCACAGTATTCGATGCTGGGTGTGCTTACTGTGGGTTTGGCTTTGATTGGTATTCGGCGTGTGCCCTCGATGGCGGAGATTTGGCGCACCCTATGGACTCTAGACCCTGCCCAACAGGAGCGGCTTGGCTTAGATCTTTCCTGTGGCGAGGGGACCTATCGTGCTTTTGCCATGTGGCTAACACGGCGGCTTGAACCACTTGATTCACTGCCGGACGCTCCTGCGCGTCGTGTGAAAAATGGGGATCATCGTCGAATGATGGCCGCGCGCTCTCCGGAGCAAGAACAAGCCTCCGAGGTTGCATCTGAAAGGCTCCACCAAGTTGTCAACGCCTTGGTGGCAGGCTCAATCCATGAGCAAGCTCCCAAAGGATATCGCGGCGATATCATCGCCGACGAGACCATCATCGACTTGGCAGGCCAATCGATGGGGTTAGGCAGCCGCGATACGAAACGCCGCGGAGCCGCGTACTCGGGTGCATACTATATCCGCGATCGCGAGGATCACTCCCTGCACGCCGAGCTGGGTACCCGGCGTAGTACCAAGGGAGGTGTGGCGGTCGGTATTACTGCGGTATGCCGCGTCGGACCACCGAAAGCGGTGTACTCGGTTGCGCCGGTGATTACAGGGATTTCAATCGATAAACCCAGCTCAGGTTCGGTGCAGGGTTTGGCGCGTGCTATTCGTTTTCATCAAGAAAATGGGTTTGACCAGAGCATTAAGCGTGGCCGTTTGCCATTGCTGACCGTCGACATGGGCTACAACGTCAAACAGCACTTTAACGACGCGCTTCTTGCCGCAGGCTATGCTCCGGTGGTTCGCTATCCCAAGTCCTGGCGTACGGTTTTCGCATCTGACAGCGCTGCAGGGGACGAGCCTGCCAGTGGACCACTGCAAATCGCTGGTGAGTTTTATTGTCCTGCTGCGCGTGGGATCGCAGGTGACGGCAAAATAGTTCGACGCACGATGGAGCTGCTTGGAGAGGACGATGATTTTGAGCGCCACGATGCTCGACTCGAAGCGTTATTCCCGCTGATCATGGGGACTAATTCGAGGCCTTATCGGGCGCGTCAAGGCCGTGGCCGCCCTCGTATGCAGGAAGACAATTCAGAGAAGCCGGTGAAAATCGATTTGGTCTGCCCTGCCGTGCAGGGGCGAGTGCGATGTCCGCTTAAACCGGCGTCGATGACGCTCGCATCCGAGGATGCCCCGGAGATTTCACCTAGCTGGAGTGCAGATCACTATAAATGCTGCTCCAAATCCAGCATTACCCACACGTTTACCTCTGAACAGTGGAAACGTGCCCAGTGGGGGCTTGTTCCTGGCTCCTGGGAGCACGCAACCTATTATGAGGCAGCCCGTGCTATTACCGAGCAACGTTTTTCAATTATGAAATCCCCGCACGTTACTGGCATGGAATCGTTCAAGCGTGGTGTTCGGCGTGAGCCGATGCTCTACATCACACTCGCGCTGTGGGTGGCCTCGACGAACCTGGCAATTCAAGAGCAATTTGAGCGGAAAACCGCAGGTCAGGACTCGATGACACGACGACTCCGCATGGTCCGTGAGGACACTGGCCGAGACCTGGCCAAGGTGCCGCCCAGGACTTAATTGTCTGGGAAATAATCTTAAACGTATGTTCTAATGCTCACCTGGACTTTTCTGGGTGGGCATTTTTCATGTCACCTCTTTGTGTTATACGCTGTCGCCGACCGGTGAGACGGTGATTTTAAGGCTGTATTTGTGCCAACAAGGGTGGGGTGTGGGTGTAGTTAATTCTCGGGAGAATTCATATCCACAGTACGGGATACGCTTTTTGAAAAGCCATGCTGAGCTGCCATCGTGAACATCACACAGTGAGCAGTTGAACAAACTGCACCACCGGAAGTAATAAACTCGAAAGGGTTTGTGACCTCCGGTTTCTTTGTTTTTCTGAACTTGAGCGGTCGAGGATTGCAAGTGTGGGGATTTACATCCTAACTCCCGCTCTCGCCTGTCGAACTCTTGTTTTCGATGGTGTCAATAAGTCATCTCGCTTGTTGTCTTGGTCTGACGGCCTTGGCCAGGAAACGTTTCGCTGCGGCCACGTTCTGCTTCGGAGAGAGGTAAAAAGTCCAGGGTCTGGCCACCGGCG
>NZ_KQ959758.1:3561-5915 GCF_001552965.1 Corynebacterium sp. DNF00584
TCGCCCGATAGAGGTAGCACCACCTGCCGCCGACTCGGATATAGATCTCATCCGCCCGCCAGGAACTGGCCTGCCAGTCAGGTAACGTGTCGGTACCACCGTGTTTGCTTGTCGAGCTCAGGGGCGTATTTCTGGCCCCAGCGGTAGATCGTGGTTTGATCGATTGGCACGCCCCGCGCGGTCATCATTTCCTCCAGATCGCGGTAGCTCACCCCGTAGTGGCAGTACCACCGCACTGCCCACAGAATGATGTCACGGGGAAATGACGACCGGAGAAGATACCCATGGCTGTGACTATTTCACGTCGCTCTTCCTACTGCCCCAACTTTGCAACAGCACCGATTCGAGGAATTGACCTTGATGGGATCAGTCAAGGTGCGCACCCCTACCCCACGCTCCTGAAGGTCATGGATCAGGTTGAGAGTGTCACGGACGGTGCGGCCCAGCCGGTCGAGGGTGTGGACGACAATGACATCTCCCGCGCGGGCTTGCTGGAGTCCGGGCCGATTCGTGGTGGATCCGGATTTCTTGTCGACGTAGATGTATTTATCCGCAACATCTTCTTTACGGAGCGCGTCGATCTGACGGTCGAGGTCTTGTTTTGCGGTGGAAACCCGGGCGTTACCAATATCCATGACCCACAGCGTGCCGGAAGTCTATTCTGCAGCAGGTTTTGCGAGTCAATTCGTTGGAATAGCTTGTGGAACAGTCCTCTCCTGGGGCTGTGTATTTTCAATTGGTTTCATTAAGGGTGTCTCACTTCCTTGGAAGTGGGACACCCTGATCGGTACGTGGGCCGCCACTGGCCTGGGCCGGAAGCTGCCGGCAATAGCCCTCACCTTTAAATCACGTCGGGAACACCGCCAACTAGGCGGCCGCTTCCTTCCTGCGCAGTGAAGGCCTCAGCCTGAAAGTGCAGACGACCTCTAGCAACAACGCCATCCCATGTTGAAGTTAGTTCAGCAACAACTGTATAGTTCAGCACATGCTGACTATTGCTTCTCGACTAGACGTGATGAACCGGTTGGGTCGGGCCATGGCGGATCCGACTCGTTCCCGCATTCTCCTGGCGCTGCTGGAGGGACCGGCCTACCCGGCCGCTCTCGCCCAGGATCTGGAACTGACGCGCTCGAACGTGTCGAACCATCTCGCTTGCCTGAGGGACTGCGGAATTGTTGTCGCCGAACCGCAGGGGCGACAGACCCGCTACGAGATCGTTGATGCTCATCTGGCGCAGGCGTTGAACGCGTTGCTGGATACCACCCTGGCCGTCGATGACAACGTCGAATGCATCGACGCCGGATGCGCCGTACCTGGGTGTGTCACTGGACAGGAGAGTGCGTAGTGGTAACCGGTCTACTGTCGGCGATTGGTCTGTTTATCGCCACCAATATCGACGACATCATTGTGCTCTCGCTGTTTTTTGCCCGCGGGGCGGGGCAAAAAGGGACCACGCTTCGGATTCTGGCTGGGCAGTACCTCGGCTTCATGGGCATCCTCGCGGCCGCAGTCCTGGTCATGCTGGGGGCAGGAGCATTCCTACCTGCTGAGGCGATCCCGTACTTCGGACTAATTCCCCTGGCCCTGGGACTATGGGCGGCCTGGCAGGCTTGGCGAAGCGATGATGACGACGATGATGATGCGAAGATCGCCGGGAAAAAGGTGGGTGTGATGACCGTCGCCGGTGTGACGTTTGCCAACGGTGGCGACAATATCGGCGTCTACGTTCCGGTCTTCCTCAACGTGGACACTGCCGACGTCATCATCTACTGCATCGTTTTCCTCGTCCTGGTGGCAGGCCTGGTCCTGCTGGCAAAGTTCGTGGCCACCCGCCCGCCCATCGCAGAAGTCCTTGAGCGCTGGGAGCACGTGCTGTTCCCGATCGTCCTGATCGGCCTGGGCATCTTCATCCTCATCAGCGGCGGCGCCTTCGGCCTCTAATAAGCCCATCCCGAGTGAACTGACCCCCATTTTCTGGACTGGGTTAATTCTAAATGGTTAGGGTCTTTGCGGGGGCCTGGTTCCGATACTGCATCGGGGCCAGGCCCTTGAATCGTTCTTGGAGGGTGCTGTTGCAAAGTTGGGCGGAGAGCAGCGAAGACTCAGTTTCTCATCCCCTGATGACCGCTGCGTGTGGGCGTTGTTAGGCCGTCTCGAAGACTCGATTGACGATCACCGCGTCCGGGTTCGGTTGCCCGTGAGGGCAAACATCGTGCCTTGCCCTTTCCGTAATGAGTGCATCGCTTCCATCCCTTTCAACGTCCGATGTGCAGATGTCCGGTTCTTAAGCGCGACTTTCGGCCCGAGGGTCCGCTTCAGTCGACCATGGTCGCCTTCCAGGATGTTGTTGAGGT
>NZ_KQ959758.1:6015-14446 GCF_001552965.1 Corynebacterium sp. DNF00584
CCTGCCGTTGTTCCACTGTTGGCGGGCCGATTCCCTCGGACTTCCACTCGGCGATTGCCCTGGCTAGGGAGGGTGCTTTATCTGTGTTGATCACTCTGGGATACCCGGCTGGCGCATTGGATCTGAGGGCCTTGGCCAGGAAACGCTTCGCTGCGGCCACGTTCCGCTTCGGGGAGAGGTAAAAAGTCCAGGGTCTGGCCACCGGCGGTGATCGCCCGATAGAGGTAGCACCACCTGCCGCCGACCCGGATATAGGTTTCATCCACCCGCCAGGAACTGGCCTGTGGGCAGAGACAAAGCCCTGGAATGAACTCCTGTCACCAGGGTCATTCCAGGGCATATTTCCCCTGACTAAGAGAAGCAGTGACACAGAAGGCCTACCTCAGCGTGGGCCCTGTGGGCGTGCAGGTTCCGTGTGTGGCTGGTGTGCTGTGGCATGGTCGGCAGCGATTGATGACCGACCTTGGAGCGGGTGCCTTGTCTGGTCTCGCGGTTCAGGGTGGGTGGACTATTCGGCGGGTTGGATCTCGCTCTCGGTGACCCACTTGTGGTTGGTCATCGTCATCCCGTCGACGGTGATATCAACCATGTAGACCGTCTCCTCGGTGGAGTAATCGATGGTGGCCTCAGCACCCTTCATGCCGGACATGTGCTCGGCATCTAGGACAACGCTCGCCCCGTCGGGCAGGGGGGCCTGACCCGGATCGACGAGCTCCTCATGGACGACCCAGCGGTGGTCGGTAACCGGGGCCCCACCCTCGGTGGGGGTGTAGCTGACCGAATAGGTCGTGGTATCAAACGCCCCGGAAATGGTGGCGGTGGCGCCGTCCATGCCGGGCATGTGGTCAGCGGTGAGGATGACCTCGGTGCCCACCGGGTACGTGGGATCCTCGGCCTCTTCAATGCCTGCCGGCGGTGCCCCGCCGTCGGCAGGGTGGTCGTGCCCGCCGTGCTCTTCGTCGGCAGTGGTGGAGTCTTCCTGGTGGGTCTCGTGGGTCTCTGCGGTTGCCGTCGTGGTGCTGGTGGTGTCGGCATCGTCGGAGTTGTCGGCGGCGTCGCTGCAGGCGGTCAGCGCCAGGGTGGAGGTCAGTACCAAGGCGGCGAGGGTAATGCTGCGTTTCATGAGTGTTTCTTTCAAAGGTGGTGTGAGTTAGGAGTCGAGGGACAAGGTCAGTCAGTAACGGTTACGGGGGATATCGACTCACTGTGTTCCTCCTTCCCGTCGGTCGGAGCCAGGTGAGCCGGCTCCAGATCAATGCGGCGCAACAGCTGGGCGTTCAGGGCCACCACGATGGTCGAGGCAGACATCAAGATCGCGCCCACGGCCGGGGACAGCACGAACCCGATCGAGGCGAGCACTCCGGCGGCCAGCGGCACGGCGAGGATGTTGTAGCCAGAGGCCCAGATCAGGTTCTGGATCATCTTGCGGTAGCTGGCCTGGGACAGCTCAATCATCGACAGCACTGCCCGCGGGTCATCACTGGCTAGGACCACCCCGGCAGATTCCATGGCCACATCCGTGCCGGCACCGATGGCGATACCGACCTCCGCGCGGGTCAGAGCGGGGGCGTCATTGACACCATCACCGACCATGGCCACGCTCAGGCCACGCTCCTGTAACTGGGTGACCTTGGTGTCCTTGTCCTGGGGCAGGACCTCGGCGAAGACTTCATCGATCCCCAGGTCCTTGCTCACTGCCTGGGCCACCTGCTGCGCGTCACCGGTGATCATCGCGACCTTCACCCCGCGGTCCTGCAGGGCTTTGACGGCGGCGCGGGATTCGGGGCGGATCTTGTCCTCGACGGCCACGGCACCGATGATCTGACCGTCGCGGACAATATGGAGCACGCCGGCCCCACGCCCGGTCCAGGCGCTGGTGGTGTCGGTGAGCTCGGCCGGGGTGGTGAGGTTGAACTCGCGCAGCATGTTCGGCCCACCCACGAGGATCTCAGCGCCATCGACAGTGGCCCGGACCCCGCGGCCGGAGGCGGCGGTGAAACCGGTTGCGCGCAGTGGGCGGCGTGAGGCCTCCGGGTGTGCGGCCGCGGCAGCCACGATGGCGCGGGCCACGGGGTGTTCACTATCGGCCTCGGCGGCGGCGGCCAGGGCCAGCAGGTGCCCTTCCGAAGTACCGGGCACCGGGGCGACACCGGTGACCGCGTGCGCACCCTCGGTCAGGGTGCCGGTTTTGTCGAAGAGCACCACGTCGATGGTGCGCATCCGCTCGAGCGCCATCCGGTCCTTGATGAGCACCCCGGATTTCGCGACCCGCTCGCTGGAGATCGCAATGACCAGAGGAATCGCCAGGCCCAGGGCGTGCGGACAGGCGATGACTAGCACCGTAACCGTGCGCACCACGGCATCGTCTGGGCTGCCGATGGTGGTCCACACCACCGCGGTGATCAGAGCGGAGATCAGCGCGAACCAGAACAACAACGCTGCCGCCCGATCCGCCAGGGCCTGGGCCCGGGAGGAGGACTCCTGGGCGTCGGCAACCATGCGTTGGATCCCGGCCAGGGCGGTGTCCCCGCCGGTAGCCTCCACCCGGATGCGGACGGTGTTGTCGGTGGCCACGGTACCGGCGACCACCTTGTCACCGGTGTCGCGGAAGACGGGACGGGATTCGCCAGTGATCATCGCCTCATCGAATTCGGCGGCTCCGTCGAGGATGGTTCCGTCGGCCGGCACTCGGGCACCGGCCCTCACCAGCACGACGTCGTCGACGACCAGCTCGGAGATGGCCACGGTGCGGGTAGTCCCGTCGATGACTTTCTCGGCCTCATCCGGCAGCAGGGCAGCCAGCGCGTCAAGCGCGGAGGACGCGGCCCCGAGAGCGCGCATCTCCAGCCAGTGCCCCAGCAGCATGATGGTCACCAGCAGGGCCAGCTCCCACCAGAAGTCCAGCTCAAAACCGCCCAGCCCCAGAGTGGTGACCCAGGAGGCCACAAACGCCACGGTGATGGCCATGGCGATCAGGAGCATCATCCCGGGTTGGCGGGATTTCAGTTCTTTCCATCCGCCCTTGAGGAAAGGCATTCCGCCGTAGACGAAGATGATCGTGCCCAGCACCGGGGGGATCCAGGTGGAACCAGGGAATGCCGGGAGGTGGTAGCCGAGCAGGTGGGCGACCATGGGGCTGAAAATAGCGACGGGAATGGACAGAATCAGCGACCACCAGAAGCGGCCCCGAAACATTGCGGTACTGTGTCCGGCGTGTTCGCCGTGACCATGAACGTGGTGGTCTTCGTCCAGGGCGGAGTGCGGGTGATCGTGGGGCATCGCCTGGCCGTGGGTGTCGGCATCTGCGTGGTGTTCATGGCTGGCATGATCCGGGTGGTGGGTGTGGTCTGTTTCCGGAGCGGGGTGATCACCATGGTGAGCGCCCGAATGATTGGGAGTGCTCATGACGTTCCTTTCGCTCAACCCGGTCGGGGTCGAGATGATGGGTAAAACTGATCAGGATAAGACGGCGTAGCCGGCCTCCTCAATGGCCCGGCGAACCATCTCCGGAGGTACGACACCGGTGACCGTGACGGTGGAAACACCACCAGCAGCGAGATCAATCTGGACGTCGTCGACCTGGGGGAGGGCCTGAAGAGCCAGGGTCACGCTTTTCGCGCAGTGCCCGCAGGTCAGGCCGGTGACCTGGTAGCTAGGGGAGGACCCTCCTGCTGACGAGTCGCTGGCGGCAGGGATGGAGGCGGTGTCGGCACGTGAGGCAGGCCCGCAACAGCTGCAGCCGTGGGAGACCATCGGCAAGAGGCGGGGCGGGGAGGTGATCATGGGAAAGCTCCTACGGGTCGGTGGGATGCGGCGATGCTACTCTCTAACGTATACCCCCCCGGGGTATATTTTCAATGGGTGGAGGGCACGGCCCTCACGCGGGGCAGGGTGTGGTTACTGAGCAGCCTCCTCACTGTCGGGAGGGGACAGCGGGAGGCGGAGGGCAAACACCGCTCCGCGACCAGGTCCGGGGGAGGTGGCGGTGAGAGTGCCGCCGTGGGCCTCGATCAATGCCTTGGAGATGGTCAGACCGATACCGGCCCCGCCGTTGTCCCGGGTGCGGGCGGCATCCCCCCGGTAGAAGCGTTCGAAGATGTGTCCGAGCTGGTCAGGTGGGATGCCCTCGCCGTCATCGGCGACGTGGATGAGCGCGGTGGAGGCCCCCTGTCGGTGGACGCTGATCCGGACCTGCCCGCCAGCCGGGGTGTGCCGTAGCGCGTTCGACAGGAGATTGCTCATCACCTGGCCGAAGCGTTGCCGGTCCACGAGCACCCGGGCGGTGTCCGTAATGGTCTCGACCTGTAAATCGACGCCTTTGTCAGCATAAGCTTCCCCCGCGGCAGCAGCGGCGGTATGGAGCAGATCCCCGAGCCCTTCCTCCGCCAGGTCCAAATCGATCCGGTGTTCCTGGGCCCGGGAGACATCGTCAATGTCTTCCATCAACCGGGTCAGGCGGGTGAGTTGGTCAGCCATGATCGTGTGGGTGGCATTATTCCAGTCCACGACCCCGTCCTGGAGACCATCGAGGTAGACCGTGAGCACCGATAAGGGGGTGCCCATTTCGTGGGCCAGATCAGAGAGCATCTGGCGGCGGACCTGTTCGGTATGTTCCAGCCGGTCGGCCATGGTGTTGAAGGCATGCGCCAGGGTGGTGACCTCGGGGCCTGCTTTTCCGGCGGGCACGCGGATACGGGAGTTGCCGGCCGTCAGGCTGGTAGCGGCGCGGGTGAGATCCTGCAGGGGGGTGCGCAGACGACGCGATAACCACAGGCTGGCCAGCAGGGCGCTGATCAAGGCGGTGGGCAGGGCGACGGCCAGGGTGATCAGGTTGGCGCCCCGGTAGGCCTGCTCGGCATGGAACAGCTCCAGCGAGGGGTCCTCCTGGCCGGTCATCAACATATGATCATGGAACAGGGTCGGACCCACCATCGTGGCCACGGCCGCGGCCACCAGTAGGCTAATCACCACGACCAACACCTGGGCGGCCAGGAAGCGGAAGGTCAGGCCGGGTCCGTGATTCATGGTTGCCCCACCCGGTAGCCCACGCCACGCACGGTGTCGATAAACCCCCGGCCCCGGGTGTCGGTGCCGAGCTTGCGACGCAAGTTGCCGATGTGGACATCGACGATGCGTTCATCACCGACCCAGGTGGTGTCCCAGACCTCGGTGACCAGGTCGTGGCGGGTCAGCACCTGGCCGGGGCGCAGGGCCAGGGCAACCAGCAGCTCGAACTCCGTCCGGGTGAGCTCCACGGTCGTCTCCCCTACCCGCACCTGATGGGCGATGGGGTCAAGGATGAGGTCACCAACGATCAAGGGGGTGGTCACCTGCGGTGGGGTGGTGCTGGTGCGCGGGCGGCGCAGCACCGCATGCACCCGGGTCACCAGTTCCCGGATGCTAAAAGGTTTGGTGATGTAGTCATCCGCCCCCAGGGTCAAACCGTTGATCTTGTCGTCCTCGCTGCCCCGTGCGGTGAGCATGAGGATGTAGCAGTCCGAGAAGGTGCGGATCCGTCGGCACACCTCTAGGCCGTCGAGTTCGGGCAGCCCCAGATCCAGCACCACGACATCGGGGGAAAAGCGACGGGCCTCGTCCACGGCCTGGGTACCGGTGTGCGCCTGGAGGGTATCGAAGCCGGCCCGGATGAGGTAGGAAGCCACCATCTGAGCCAGGGGTTGTTCATCATCGACGACCAGCACCCGCCCCGGGGGCGTGGCGGTGGTCGGTGTGCGGTCAGCCATAGACCCCAGTATCGCTCCGGCTAGGGGGGGGAATACCACCCTCGCTCAGTACCCGGCGGGAAATCTTCATCAAATCTTCAAACATCACCCTTCGACCGCCGTCACCCCTGTGCCCCACCCCGGGCCGGCGGCATCGCCTCCCCTGGTCGGTTCAGCAGGCGCCACCAGGGATTTCACTGCCTGCACCGCATACCCGGGGCGGGTAGAAGGACATCGCCCACGGCTGTGGGGTGGTGTTCCGGTGGTGACCCAGCCCACCGAATTCACCCCCTTTTTCGCCCTGTTATAAGGCTGCGAGCAGGGTTTTGAATTCTAGTCCGTCAGGCACCCGTGCTAGATAAAGGTATGGCATCGACCTTGAGGCGGTGTCTTCTTATGGCCTTACCACGATCCAAGGAGATTGACGTGAAACGAGCAGCGATCGCAGCCGCCGCCCTTGCCCTCGCCCTCACGGGGTGTTCGGCCGCCGACCCGGAACCCACCGCTGACGGGACGGTGTCCCAGGATACATTCCTGACTGCCCATGGCCTGGTCGACATGGACGCGGTGGAGATCATTGATCACCTCGACCGGCAGAAGGTCACTGAGCGTCCCACGGATCTGATCGCCTCCGTGCGTGCCGATGAACTGCTGCTCTCGAGCGATGGCCAGGAAGTCGTGGTCGATCTTCCCGACAATCAGACGTATGTCTCGATCGCACCCTATCTCACCTCCACCCACGACTGCTTCTACCACAGCCTTACGACCTGCCGGGGGGAACTCGACAATGAGGATATCCAGGTCACGATCACCGATGAGGCGACCGGTGAGGTGCTGGTGGACGAGGCGACAACCACCTTCGACAACGGGTTTATTGGCTTCTGGCTTCCCGATGATGTCACTGGCCTGATTGAGGTCAGCTACCAGGGGCGTACCGGCACCGCGGAGTTTTCCACCGCCGACGACGGTGCCACCTGTGTCACGGACCTGCGCCTGACGTGATGGCTCAGCAGGGTCCTCACCTGCGCGTGTCTCCCGTATTACTGAAATCTAGCACCAAGGAAGGTTAAATCATGATGAACGGATTTTCCCGACGACAGTTTCTGGTCGGCGGGCTCGTTCTCGCCGGCACCGGGGCCGTGGCCGCCTGCACCAGCGACCCTGGACCCGCTGCCTCGGCACCAGGTTCTTCTCTTCGCCCCACTCCCACCCCTACTGCGCTCGGTGAGCCGACGGTGCGCCGGAAACTGACCGCCCGGCCCCTTTCTCTGGATATCGGCGGTATCGAAGCCAAGACGTGGGGATACGTCTCTGACACCGGGGATGCGGCCATTGAGGCCACCGCCGGCGACGTCCTCCAGGTCGATATCACCAATGAACTGCCTGAGAGCACCTCCATCCACTGGCATGGCATCGCACTCCACAACGCAGCCGACGGTGTGCCCGGCATGACCCAGGACCCCATTGAACCTGGCGAGTCTTTCTCCTATGTTTTTGAAGTCCCCCACGGTGGCACCTACTTCTACCATTCCCACACCGGCCTGCAGCTTGATCGCGGCCTCCACGCCCCACTGATCATCCGCGACCCGCAAGACGCTGAGGACCAGGATGTCGAGTGGACCATCGTGCTCGACGACTGGGTCGATGGCATTCAGGGCACTCCCGACGATGAGCTCGACAAGCTCACCGGAATGGGTTCGGGCGACCATAACGGGAAGAAGGGGATGGGAGGTCACGGCCATATGATGCACGGCACCCCGGACCGGGTACTGGGCGGGGATGCCGGCGATGTGATGTATCCGCACTACCTCATCAACGGACGTATCCCCCGTGCTCACCGGACCTTCGAGGCTCGCCCGGGCGACAAGGCCCGCCTGCGGTTTATCAACTCCGGCGGTGACACCATCTTCAAGGTGGCCCTCGGTGGTCACCGCATGACCGTCACCCACACCGACGGCTTCCCTGTCCAGCCCTGGGAGACCGAATCGATCTACCTGTCGATGGGCGAGCGTGTCGACGTTGAGGTCATCCTCGGCGACGGCATCTTCCCGCTCACGGCTTTGGCGGTGGGTAAGGACGACCGCGCCTTCGCCGTCATCCGCACCGCCGGCGGCCAGGCCCCCCACCCGGATGTCGACTTCCCCGAGTTGTCGTCCACCGGACTGCTTCTGTCCTCCCTGAAGCCAGCAGACCGTGCACTCCTGCCCGAGGGCACACCAGACCGAGAAGTCAGCATCGACCTGGGCGGGCAGATGATGCCGTATGAATGGAGCATTCTCACCGACGGCCAATCCTCCTCCGCGACCGTGCAGGAGGGCCAGCGCCTGCGGATGGTCATGCGCAACAGGACCATGATGCCCCATCCCATGCACATCCACGGCCACACGTGGGCGCTGCCTGGCAGCGGCGGACTACGCAAGGACACGGTCCTTCTCCGCCACGGTGAAACCATGATCGCCGACCTGATCGCTGACAACCCCGGCGAGTGGGCATTTCACTGCCATAACGCCTATCACATGGAAACCGGGATGGTCAGCTCGCTTCGCTACGAGTAACCTCCACAGCAGGGTTGAGTGCCGAGGTGGGCGGGGTGTCCCCCGAGTAGTGGACACGGCGTTGGTGTCAGGGTTGAGCAGTGTGTGCCAGGAGTCGATGGGTTTGAAGTATGCGTCAGTGAAGTGCCCCGGGTTTTGTTCCTAGGCATTTGC
>NZ_KQ959759.1:0-28728 GCF_001552965.1 Corynebacterium sp. DNF00584
ATATCAGGTGTCCACCAAACAGGGGTCAGGTCCCTCAACGCCCGCGCCGGCACGATCCACTCGTTCTCCTTCCACGCACACAACACGCACATGCTCGGCATTCTCACGACACCTCTCTGTGAGAAACTCTTCGAGTATATGAACGCGCCCTCGGATTTTCGCCGTACAAGAAGAAGGCACCGAGCCGTGGTTCCCAGCGGAAGGATTGTGGCACGGCGCAAGCCGAACTCGACCTCACCGTCGTGGGCCCGCCGCCACGGCACTAACCGACGACGGCCCGCGCGTCTCGTTTCGGGGTGACAACGCGGGCTCGATATGCGGAAACTCACCTCGCTCAATCCCTCTTTCTGGGTAAAGAAAAGGTAAAATTGCCGTTCGTGTCACATGCCAATGCCTCCACCGCCACCCGCCGTCCCTCCGGATACGCGCCGCGGTCCGGCATGCCAGTGTGGTCCGGGCCGGCGATTATCGCTGGCGGGCTCCTTCTTGGCCTCATTATTACGGTCGCCATGAGCGGCTTTAGCTGGGCCTTTACAGCATGCTTCGCACTCGGCGTCCTCGCGGCCGTCCTCGTGGTCAACCCACGCGGCTTGCTCATTACGGTCTTGTCTATCCCCGTGATCTTCGCGGTCATGGTGTTGCTCACCGGCTGGCTGACTGCGTATAGAAGCAGCGATACTGCCTCGTTGTTCTCGCGTACCACGCTGTTTACTGGCGCCTATCCTTTCGTTGAACGTTTTCCCGCGCTGCTCATCCTTGTCCTAGCCGGGGCTCTTATCGCCGTCGTGCGCCTGTGGCTCGCTGGTCGCAACGCCTCGTCAACCCGCGAGTCTGAGGCTGCTACCCGCCGCGCCACCGCGGAGGCCGAGCGCCGCAATCGTGTCGCAAGCACCCGCGCCCGCCAGCGCTCCGGCACGCTCACGGTGGCGGAGCTCAAAGCCCGCAATCAATCGGAGACCGCCTCCACCCGTCGCGTTCGCACCGGCGAGCGGGACCGCGACGCGCGCCGCCGCGAACAGGCCGCGGAGCGCGCCGCCCGAGAACGCATCGAGCAGGGACTCCCGGCGCGCGATGCTCTCGAGCGCGAGCAGGCTGAGCGCGTCGCCCGTGCGCGTGCCCGCCGCGAGGCCCGCGAACGCGAGCTCGCTGAGGCTCAGGCCGCAGCCGAGGCTCAGGCTGCGAAGACGTCTACGTCGAAAGAGGACGCTCCGGTGCGCCCCGATCCGAATCGCCGTGCAGGCGACGGCACCGCCACGTTCCCTGCGCAATCGGCCCCGGCTACCGATGCCCCCTCAGATTCACCCGCAGCCTCCAAGCGTCCCGCGCGCCGCGCCAGCCGCCTCGACGAGGACCTCTACGGCGAGGACTAAACGCCACCGCGCAGACAGAACAATCCCCGGGCGCGACGCCCAATTCATGCAAGCGTCGTACCGGGGGACTTCTGTAAGAACGTCTTAGTGCTTGCCCTCAGCAAACTCTTCGACGATCTTCGCGTTGAAGGCGGGCAGGTCGTCCGGCGTACGAGAGGACACAAGGCCCTCATCAACGTGGACTTCCTCGTCGACCCAGGTCGCACCCGCGTTGCGCAGGTCCGTCTTGAGCGACGGGAACGACGTCAGCGTACGGCCCTTGAGCACGTCCGCGTCGGTAAGAATCCAGCCGCCGTGGCAGATAACGCCCAGCGGGCGGCCTGCCTCGACGTGCTTCTTCACGATCTCCACGGCTGCCTCATCGAGACGCAGCGCATCCGCATTGCCGGTGCCGCCGGGCAGCACGATGCCATCAAACGCTCGCCACGGGCCTCAGCCGTCGTGGCGTCTACGTCGATGGAGGTACCCCTTTTTGCCGCTAATCTGGCCCTTCTCCGGGGCAAGAATCTTCACGGTCGCTCCCGCCTCGCGCACGGCGTCCGCCGGCGAGGTGAGCTCGGAATCCTCAAAATCGTTCGTCGCGATAAAGGCAATTGTCTTTGTGGACAGATCCGTCATTGTCTAACTCCTTCATGACTATCGAATGCTTACGAGGATCCACCGTAACCGCCCTCTGCGAGCTCTGCAGAGCTCCTGCGTACAGCGCCGCATACACAAAAATCCCCGGTCCGCACGGACCGGGGACGCAACGCGAAAGACTTACTTCACGCGTGCTGGCCGCAAGTCACGCGGCAAGGCAAAAGTAATGGTCTCGGTGCTCGTGGTCACCTGCTCGACGTCGCTGTAGCCGCGCTCGTCGAGGAATTCGAGGACCTCGCGCACGAGCAGCTCCGGCACGGAGGCGCCACAGGTAACGCCCACGGTGGTCACGCCGTCGAGCCACTCCTCCTGGATCTCCTTGGCGAAGTCCACGAGGTGGGCATCCTTGGAGCCAGCTTCGAGCGCGACCTCAACGAGGCGCACGGAGTTCGAAGAGTTCTTGGAGCCCACCACGATCATAAGGTCGCACTTCGGCGCGATGGCCTTGACGGAACCTTGGCGGTTCTGCGTGGCGTAGCAAATATCGTCTGACGGCGGGTTCTCCAGGTGTGGGAAGCGCTCGCGCAGGGCGTTGACGATGACCATGGTCTCGTCGACAGACAGCGTGGTCTGGGACAGCCAAATAAGCTTTTCGTCCTGTAGCCAGTCCGGCAGAGCCGCGACACCGTCGAGGCCGTCGACGAGGTGAGTAACCTCCGGCGCCTCACCTGCGGTGCCCTCGACCTCTTCGTGCCCCTCGTGGCCGACGAGGAGGATGTGGTAACCGTCGCGGTGGAAGCGCTGGGCTTCCTTGTGCACCTTCGTCACAAGCGGGCATGTGGCATCGAGCGTGATCTGGTTGCGGTTCTTCGCCTCGGCGCGCACGGTGGGCGCAATGCCATGGGCGGAGAAAACAAGGTGGGCGCCCTCGGGGGCCTCGGAAGCCTCGTCGACGAAGATGACGCCGCGCTCGGCCAAAGACTCGACGACGTAACGGTTGTGAACAATCTGCTTGCGCACGTAAATGGGGGCGCCGTACTTCTCCAGCGCCTTTTCTACCGTCTCGACTGCGCGATCCACGCCAGCGCAGTAGCCGCGCGGCGCCGCCAGGAGAACATTCTTGCCAGCTTCACTCATAAAGCCCAGAGTACCGACGATCGGACAAAAACAATAGACTGGGTGAACACGCCTGTAATTTCTTCGTACATTAAGGTAGGTCACTCTATGGCGCATGCCGCGTCTTCGCCCGAGTCTCCATGGTCCGTCGCCATGGTCAACCACTCCGTCAAGGGGTGGATTGATAAGCTCGGCTACCTGTGGATCGAGGGCCAGCTTGCCCAGGTCAATTACAAGCCTCAGTGGGCCTTCGCGTTCCTCGTGCTCCGCGACGTCAACCAAGACAAGTCCATTGCCTTGCGCGTGCCCTCCCGCCAGTTCGGCGCCATGCAGCCGCGCCCCAAAGAGGGCGACCGCGTCATCATCCACGGCAAGCCCAACTTCTACGAGGGCCGCGGCGAGTTTTCCATCATGGTCGACGACATACGGCAGGTCGGCTTGGGCGACCTCCTGGCGCGCATCGAGATGCTCCGCCAGCAGCTCGCCAGTGAGGGACTCTTCGATCCCGGCCGCAAAAAACCACTGCCCTATCTGCCGCACAAGGTCGGTCTGATTACCTCGCGCGGCTCCCATGCGGAGCGCGACGTCCTCGCCGTGGCCCAGGGCCGCTGGCCGCACGTCCAGTTCCGCGTGGAAAACGCCGCGGTCCAGGGCACCGAGGCGGTCAGCTCCGTCATCCGCGCGCTGCAGATCCTCGACGCGGACCCGCAAGTCGACGTGATCATCATCGCCCGCGGCGGCGGCGCCGTCGAAGACCTGCTCCCCTTCTCTGAAGAGGCCCTCCAGCGCGCCGTCGTCGCGGCGCAGACGCCCGTAGTCTCCGCCATCGGCCACGAGCCGGACTCCCCCATCCTCGACAACGTTGCGGACGTGCGCGCAGCGACGCCTACCGATGCCGCCAAACGCGTCGTCCCTGACGCCGCCGAGGAGCACGCGCTCATCGCCGAAGCCCGCGCCCGCATGTCCGGCGCCCTGCGCGGCTGGGTTGAGCGCGAGCGCCGCAACCTCGCCGCCATCCGCTCGCGGCCCGTGCTCGCCGATCCCATGAAGCCCATCAACGAGCGCCGCGACGAACTCGACCGCAACCTCGCCCTCATTCGCCGCGACATCCAGTACGTGCTCAGCACTGAGCAGAAGCAGGTCGCGGCCCTGCGCGCGCAGGTCTCCGCGCTCGGTCCCTCCGCCACGCTCGCCCGCGGCTACGCCGTAGTCCAGGTCGTTCCGCGCGACGGCTCGGGTCCCGAGGTGGTCACGTCCTACCAGCAGTCCCCGCCCGGCAGTCAGCTGCGCATCCGCGTCGGCGACGGCTCGATTACCGCCGCCGCGATGGCCGCTCAGCCGGCAGACTAAACTCCCCCACGAACGCATATTTAAGGAGCACCATGTCCGAGAACACCTTTGGCACCGGCCAGCCGGGCCAGGACGCCTTCCCGCCCGTCGAGCAGCTCAGCTACGAAGAGGCCCGCAACGAGCTCATCGAGACCGTCAAAATCCTCGAGCTCGGCCAGATGGGCCTCGACGAATCGCTCAAGTTCTGGGAGCGCGGCGAGGCGCTCGCCAAGGCCTGCGAGGCCCACCTCGACGGCGCCTCCCAGCGCGTGGAGGCCGCGCTCCACCGCGCCGACCAGGGCGATCAGACCGCAGAGGCGGCAGAGTAATGCAGATTTACGGCTACCCCGGCGACCGCGTCGATTTTGTGTCTAAATCCGGCTCGGCCGGCTCGATCCTCTTTGGTGACCCGCGCTCCCTCGTCGAGGAATTCTTCGGTACCCCGCACACGGACTCCGGCGACGAGGTCACGTACTTCAAGGGCTCCATCGCCGTGGCTTTCGCCGACGGCAAGGTCGAGTCGATTACTGTCACCCCGGGTACCACGCGCGAAAAGGTCGACGTCTACCTCGGCCGCGACAAGCTCAACGGTCTCACCGAGCTTGCCGATGCCCCCGGTGTCTCCGCGGTCTTCTCCCCCGAGCTCACCGCGGTCACGTTCCGCTAGCAGGCTTCGCCCGCTAGAGCGGTCCGCTGGCGCGTTCCGCTAGCGCGGAACGCGGATTAATTGGGGAGGGGTTGCGCCGCGACGAACGCGCGCACCAGCGCCTCATAGTCGTCATCGCTCGCCGATCCGGTGAGAATGACACGCTCGTCGCCCAAGTCAAAGCCCCACAGCGGGCGGACGTCCGCGTCCTCAGACGCGAAGACCTGCACGTCGGTGCCATCGACGGTGCGGGAGCTGCGGTCGGCGCGGTATGCGCCATCGTAATTTTTAAGGGCATCGTCAAGCGGCACGGCTGTCTGCGCGGCCTGGATGAAACCCTCCTCGGCGGTGACCCAGCCAACGATGGCGGCGGTCTCGCCCGCGACGCTCGAGCGGCGCGCGGAGTTGGGGGTCCAGCCTTCGGGCACCTGCGGCAGACGCAGGGCCGTTTCCGTCGTGCGCGACTCTAAGTCAAGGAAAGACTGCGCGTCCACGGGGTTTTCGCGCGCGTAATTTGTCTCTTCCGGGTTGACGGTGCACAGGCCCGTCGCGCCCACGACGACCAACATCATGATGACGACGACGCCGAGCGACAGGACCATGTCCTTGCCGCCTTCAAAGATTTTGGGTTTATCTTCAGCTGCCACGGCTACCTAGTATGGCATGCCGTCGGGGCATTGCCTAAAGCGTTCTCGCGCGGGCGAGCAGTCCTCATGAGCCGCGGCGACGCGCGCGGCAACGGCTTCGCCCACCGTCTCGCCCCGCGGCTTCTCGTGCTCAACAACGACGGCGCCCAGAGCGACGCTCACAGCGAGGACAGGGGCTAGGACTTTCGCAATCATCATGGTCCCTACTGTGCCGCGCCGAGCTAGCAGCAGGCTCGCGGGAGGCCCCGCGCCAGCGACCAATCCCCTGTGCGCTTCCTGTGGGCCTGTTGAACAGGCACTATCGCGGAACGGGTGTACACGTTCCCACATTCGGGGGCCCGATTCGGACGTAGATCTGGAAGAAAAGTGCAACAATATAAGGAGGTCCGTTTACTTCCGCATTTTTATTTCCAAGGAGCATCCTTTTCATGTCGGATAACACTTCGTACATGCCCGACCGCAACCTCGCTATGGAGCTGGTGCGCGTCACCGAGGCCGCCGCGCTGGCGTCGGGCCGCTGGGTCGGCCGCGGCATGAAGAACGAGGGCGACGGCGCCGCCGTGGACGCCATGCGCAAGCTCATCAACACCGTCGCCATGAACGGCATCGTCGTCATCGGTGAAGGCGAAAAGGACGAGGCTCCCATGCTCTTCAACGGCGAGGAAGTCGGTACCGGCGAGGGCATCGCCATGGACATCGCGGTCGACCCGGTCGACGGCACCCGCCTCATGGCCGAGGGCCGCCCTAACGCGATTTCCGTCATCGCTGCCGCCGAGCGCGGCACGATGTTCGACCCGTCCGCCGTGTTCTACATGAAGAAGATCGCCGTGGGCCCGGACGCCGTGGGCGTTATCGACATCAACGCCTCCGTCAAGGAGAACGTGGAGGCCGTCGCCAAGGCCAAGGGCATCCGCCCGTCCGAGGTCACCGTCGTGGTCCTCGACCGCCCGCGCCACAAGGAACTCATCCAGGAAATCCGCGACGCCGGCGCCAAGGTGCGCCTCATCATGGACGGCGACGTCGCCGGTGCCATCGCGACCTGCCAGGACACCAACTCCATCGACATGATGATGGGCACCGGCGGCACCCCGGAGGGCATCATCACCGCCTGCGCCATGAAGTGCATGGGCGGCGAAATCCAGGGCAAGCTCGCCCCGAAGGACGAGGCTGAGGCGGAGAAGGCACGCAAGGCCGGCCACGATCTCGACCGCGTCCTCGGCACCAACGACCTGGTCTCCTCCGATAACTGCTACTTCGCAGCCACCGGCGTCACCAACGGCGACATGCTCCGCGGTGTGTCCTACCGTGCCAACGGCGCCACCACGCGCTCCCTGGTCATGCGCTCGAAGTCCGGCACCATCCGTTACATCGACTCCCAGCACAAGCTGGCCAAGCTGCAGGAATACTCGGTGGTCGATTACTCCGACCCGAAGACCAAGTAGTTTTCCCTCGCCGCGCTTGCGGCCCCACGTGGGCACCGGCGGCGCGGCTTTTCCTCATTAGTAAGGCTCGTCACACACCGCTGTGCCCCGCACCGTGATGTGTTTGTGCATACTGGTTGCTAGCAAGTGTGACTTGTCCGCGGGCGCTGAAGAGCCTGCACTCCGAATCACGTTGAAGACAAAAAGGTGGAACATTCATGACTGAGTACCGCATCGAACACGACACCATGGGCGAAGTAAAGGTCCCGGTTGACGCGCTGTGGCGCGCCCAGACCCAGCGCGCAGTGGATAACTTCCCCATCTCCGGCCGCGGCCTCGAGGCTGCCCAGATCCGCGCCCTCGGCCTGCTCAAGGCTGCGTGCGCACAGGTCAACAAGGACACCGGCAAGCTCGACGCCGAGAAGGCCGACGCGATTATCGCCGCCGCCAAGGAAATTGGTGAGAACAAGCACGACGATGCTTTCCCCATCGACGTCTTCCAGACCGGTTCCGGCACCTCGTCCAACATGAACACCAACGAGGTCATCGCGTCTATCGCTCACAACAACGGCGTCGAGATTCACCCGAACGACCACGTCAACATGGGCCAGTCCTCCAACGACACGTTCCCGACCGCCACCCACGTCGCAGCGACTGAGGCCGCCGTCAACGACCTCATCCCGGGCCTCAAGGTCCTCCACGAGTCGCTGCTCGCCAAGGCCAAGGAATTCGCTGACGTCGTGAAGTCCGGCCGCACGCACATGATGGACGCCACCCCGGTCACCCTCGGCCAGGAATTCGGCGGCTACGCTCGCCAGATCGAGCTCGGCATCGAGCGCGTCGAGGCCGTCCTCCCCCGCCTGGGCGAGCTCGCCATCGGCGGCACCGCCACCGGTACTGGCCTCAACACCGCCGCTGACTTCGGTGCCAAGGTCACCGAGGAGCTGAAGAAACTCACCGGCATCGAGCAGCTCAAGGAGGCCGAGAACCACTTCGAAGCTCAAGCTGCCCGCGACGGACTCGTCGAGTTCTCCGGCGCCATGCGCACCGTGGCCGTCTCCCTCAACAAGATCGCCAACGACATCCGCCTCATGGGTTCCGGCCCGCTCACCGGCCTCGCCGAGATCCACCTCAAGGATCTGCAGCCAGGTTCCTCCATCATGCCGGGCAAGGTCAACCCGGTCCTGGTCGAGTCCGCTACCCAGGTCGCCGCTCAGGTCATCGGCAACGACGCTGCCGTCGCCTTCGGTGGCGCCTCCGGCCAGTTCGAGCTCAACGTCTACATCCCGATGATGGCGCGCAACGTCCTCGAGTCTGCCCGCCTGCTCGCCAACATCTCCCGCGTCTTCGCTGAGAAGTGCGTCGACGGCATCACCGCCAACGAACCGCGCATGAAGAAGTTTGCCGAGTCCTCCACGTCGATTGTCACGCCGCTCAACGGCAACATCGGCTATGAGAACGCTGCCAAGGCTGCCAAGCATGCCCTCCACGAGCACATCACCGTGCGCGAGGCCGTCATCGACCTCGGCTTCGTCGACGGCGAGAACCTCACTGAGGAGCAGCTCGACGAGAAGCTGAACGTTCTCACCATGACCAACCGCGACCGCGACAACTTCTAAGCCGCCTTCGCCCCACGCCCCAGCAGGTTTCTTTCCTGCTGGGGCTTTTGCCATGCCAGCTTCGCCGGCCCCCGACGGCGGCGGCGGAGTACTTTTTCGCCGCCAAGCGCCTTCCCCGCGCGGATTCTCAGCGCTTCGTCGGCCCAAAAATCATCCCAGCACCGTCTGCCCTATGAGCCAGGTCTCTCTCAAACCCGTCAGTTCGCGAAAATCACCCACTGTGCACTTGGTGCAAGTTTGCACCGCGTGTAAAGTTGCACTCTGTGCAAGAAGAACTAACGTTACGCGAACAAAAACGGCTCGCCACCCGCGATGCCATTGAGGACGCCGCCACCAAGCTGGTGGACGAGCGCGGCTTCAACGACGTCACGGTGGAAGAGATTTGCGAAGCAGCGGGGATTTCTCGGCGCACATTTTTCAATTATTTCGATTCCAAGGACTCCGCCGTGCTCGGCGGGCCCAGCAAGGAATTCACGGAAGACGTTCGACAGCGTTTCCTCACCGAGCCCACGGACAACGTCCTCACCCTCGCGCTCCACGTCGTCGACGCACACATGGTCGGCCATCATCACGGAACCGTCGTCGCGGAGCGCCGTCAGCGCATCGCAACGCAACCCGAGGCCGCCATGGCGTCCATGATGCGCAAGCGTGAGAAGGCCCACGAAATCAAGCAGCTCATCGAGCAACGTCTCACCGCCGAGCCGGAGCTCCAGCGCCTGCCGGACTCCTCCCCGGCGACGGAAGCCATGATCATCGCGTTTTTCCTTCGCGAGGCCCTGTGGCTCGCTCTTGCCGGACCGGATATCGATTGCACTGAGCCCCTCGCAGACCGCCTCCACGGCGCGCTGCATCTCTTTACTGAATACGCGAAAGGAATCCAATGGTAGCTACTACCGAACCGGTTGCCCCGGCTGAAGGCGAGGCCCGGGCTAATAACCTCGGCCTGATTTTCTCTGCCCTGGTCCTCACCATGTTGATGAGCTCCCTGGGCCAGATGATCTTCTCCACCGCGCTGCCCACCATCGTGGGCGAGCTCGGCGGCGTCGACCACATGAGCTGGGTCATCTCGGCCTTCCTCGTCACCATGACCATCGCCATGCCGATCTCCGGCAAGCTGGGCGACATGATGGGCCGCAAGTGGCTCTACATCGGCGGCATCGCCGTGTTCGTCATCGGCTCCGCGATGGGCGGCTTCGCCCATGCCATGGGCCTGCTCATCGCCGGCCGCGCCGTGCAGGGCTTCGGCGCCGGCTTCATGATGATCTCCTCCCAGTCGATTATCGCCGAGGTCACCTCCTCCCGTGAGCGCGGCAAGTTCATGGGCATCATGGGCGGCGTCTTCGGCCTGTCCTCCGTCCTCGGCCCGGTCCTCGGTGGCTGGTTCACGGACGGCCCGGGCTGGCGCTGGGGCCTGTGGATGAACATCCCGCTGGGTATCCTCGCCATGATCGTCTGTACTCTCGTCCTCCACCTGCGCGTGGGCGATACCTCCATGAAACGCTTCGACTGGCTCGGCGCCACCTTCATCGCGCTTACCACCGCCTCGCTCATCCTCATGACCACGTGGGGCGGCACCGAATACGAGTGGTCGGATCCGATCATCCTCGGCCTGGCCGCCGTGGTTATCGTGGGTGCCATCATCACCGTTCTCGTCGAGACGAAGGCCAAGGAACCGCTTATCCCGGTGCACCTGTTCAAGAACCGCAACATGGTGCTCACCACCCTTGCCGGCACCGTGCTGGGTCTGGCAATGTTCGGCGTCCTCGGCTACATGCCGACCTACCTCCAGATGGTCCACACGCTCACCCCGACCAAGGCTGGTCTCATGATGATCCCGATGATGGTCGGCCTCATCGTGACCTCCACCGTCGTCGGCTTCATCATCGCCCGCACCGGCCACTACAAGGTCTATCCCATCATCGGCCTCGTGATTACCGCGGGTGCCCTGTACTGGATGTCCCGCCTCTCCGTCGAGACGACCCTTGTCACGCTCGGCTTCGAGTTCCTCGTCTTCGGCATCGGCCTCGGCTTCGTCCAGCAGGTCCTCGTCCTCATCGTGCAGAACTCTTTCCCCATCGCACTGGTCGGCACCGCTACCGCGGCAAACAACTTCTTCCGCCAGATCGGCTCCGCCGTGGGTGCGTCCCTCGTGGGTTCGCTGTTCATTCACAACATGAAGAACGAGCTTGCCGCCAACATGCCGGCCGCCATCAAGGAGATGGGCCCCGCCGGCGCCGAGTACGCCAAGCAATTCGCTGAGCAGGGCTCTGGCTCCTCGCACCTCACCCCGGGTCTCGTGGCGCAGATGCCGGAGACCATCCAGCACGTCATCCTCTCCGCCTACAACGATGGCCTCACCCCGGTTATCCTGCTTATGGTTCCGATGGCCATCCTGGCGCTCGTCCTCGTCCTCCCCCTGCGCGAGGAGCACCTCAAGGAAACCATCTCTTAAATCTCTGCGCTATCCTTTCGCACGAAGGCCGCCTGCAGCACTGCTGCAGGCGGCCTTTTGCTTGCTTTCCGATGCCCCCTTAAGAGGCCGGCTTCTCCCCCGGCTTGGGCAGGAGCAGCTCATAGACTGCTGTGTCACGCCACTGGCCCGCGAGCTCGCCGTAGGTCATCTTCGCCAAGTGGGAGTACGTGCCCACCTTTTGGAAACCGCGCGAAATGTGCAGGCCTGCGGAGCCTTCGTTCTCCGGGAAGATCCACGCGTGGATGGCCCACTTGTGGAGCTGCTGACAGACCTCGATGAGCTTGTCGAGCAGCGCGCCAGCGATGCCGCGGCCGCGGGCGTCCGGGTGAATGTAGATGGAGTCTTCGACCACGCCGTGGAAGACGCTGCGCGAGGAGATAGGAGCGGCAGAGACCCAACCGAGGATCTTCGAGTCATCATCCGCTTCCACCGCAACGAACACGCTCGCCGCGATCTTGGAACGCTGGAACTGTTCCAGCGTGAGAGCCTTGGTCTCGTACGTCGCGTGACCCGTCTCGAGTCCATGCTCGTAGATGGCCCGCATCTGCGGATAGTCCTCGATACGGAACGGGCGCAGCACGAAATCCTTGCTACGTGTGGTGTCGTTTTCTGTCATGGCAATCCATTATTCCGCAGACCCCCGCGCCATGCACAGTTACGTTCACCCTCGGATTTAGGAGGATGCCCTAAACAGCGTGTGGTACTGGGGCGTATTGATGGCGTTGAAGAAGATATCGGCGATGGCCACGAAGCCAAGCGCCACCGCGAATCCAATCGCGACGTCGAAGGGCACGTTCTGCGAGGACGCGTCCTTGCCCTTGGAGGATTGCGGTACTTCGATCCCGGCGTTGCTCGAGGTATTCGGCTGTGCGGCGTTCGCAACGGGGGTGGCGAGCAGTGCGGCGGCGACAGGTACGGCGATGAGCTTCTTCAAGCGCATGTGCAAGAACTCCCTTGGGTCAACGAGCGCACGGCCTGGCAGCAGTACGCGGCTAGGATTTCCATCCTAGCCGCTCCACCGCCCACGCGAGAAGTCGAAACCGTTGCTTAGCGGCCGTCCTCGAGCAGGTCGGTCACGAGCTCGGCGATGGCCGAGCGCTCCGAGCGCTGCAGGGTGACGTGGGCAAAAAGCTCATGGCCCTTGAGCTTTTCGATGACTGCCTGGACGCCGTCGTGGCGGCCCACGCGCAGGTTATCGCGCTGCGCGACGTCGTGCGTGAGCACGACGCGGGAACCGCGGCCAAGGCGGGAGAGCACGGTGAGCAGCACGTTACGCTCCAGCGATTGGGCCTCGTCGACGATGACGAAGCTGTCGTGGAGGCTGCGACCACGAATGTGCGTGAGCGGCAGGACCTCGAGGAGCTCACGGTCCTGGACTTCCTCGATGACGTTGTCGGAGACCAAACCCTCGAGAGTGTCGTAAACGGCCTGGCTCCACGGGTTCATCTTCTCGCTTTCGGTGCCCGGCAGGTAGCCGAGCGACTGGCCGCCGACCGCATACATTGGGCGGAAGACGACGATGCGACGATGCTCATTGCGTTCCAGGACCGCTTCGAGGCCGGCGCACAGCGCAAGCGCGGACTTGCCGGTGCCTGCACGACCGCCTAGCGAGACGATACCGACGTTGGGATCCGCAAGAATGTCGAGCGCCACGCGCTGTTCCGCGCTGCGTCCCTGCAGGCCGAAGGCACCGACGTCGCCGCGCACGAGCTGCACCGCACCGTCCGCAGTCACGCGGCCGAGCGCGGATTGCCCCGCCGCGTTGAGCCGCACGCCGCAATGCACGGGCAGGTCCGCCACCGGCGTGCCGTCGTCCGTGTCCACGTCATCGAGAAGAATCGAGCCTTCGGCAAAGAGAGCATCGATATCCTCCGGCGCCACCTGCGCTGTCGCCATACCGGTGTAGCCGGTGAGCACGACGTCCTGGGCGTGGTACTCATCGGCGTCGAGTCCCACGGCGCCCGCTTTGACACGCAGCGGCACGTCCTTAGTCACCAGTGTCGTGTCCTTGCCTTCGTGCGCGAGGTTGAGCGCGCACGCAAGGATCCGATGGTCGCCCTCCGTGCCACGGAACGCTGCCGGCAGCAGGGACTGATCCTGATGATTAAGTTCGACGCGCACGGTGCCGCCGTCAGTATTGACAGGCACCGGCTCGTCGAGGCGTTCGTAGGTCTGGCGCAGGTCTGCGAGCATGCGCAGGGCCTGGCGTGCGAACCATCCCAGCTCGGGGTGGTGGCGCTTGCCTTCCAGCTCGGAAATGACGACGACTGGCAGCACGACGTCGTGCTCGGCGAACTTCCGCAGTGCCCAGGGATCGGACAACAAAACGGAGGTGTCGACGACATAGGTCTTGGTGCGCTGCGTGGTGGCAAAGGCAGACTCGACGCCGCTGGCGTCACTATCTTCGGTGCTCAAGGTGGCTGTTGTAGCGATATCGCTATGGAACATGACTTTATGGGCTTTCCTAGGTTGTGGTCACGCTCGCCGCAGGTGACCCACGGCGTCGCTTCGCGTGGTGCTCGCCGGCCCGATAACCGCGTCACCGAACCGGTTGTCCCCCACCGTAAGCAAGCAAGGTTACAAATTACAGCGTTGTAAGTGAACAGCGCGTGACCTTTCACCCGCCCGTGCGCATCCGCGCACATCTATCTCACGCGCCCCAACCGCCACCGAAGCACACCCCCAAGACGCCACAAGCGCCGACTCATTCGAGTCGGCGCCGGTGTGCATATCAGCGGTCGTCGCGACCGTGCACGGCTACTTCTTCTGAATATCGGCCGCGAACTCGCCACTTTCGCCCTTAACCCACTTCACGGTGGCGTTGGTGAACTCCTGGACCCAGCCTTCGCCGTCAGAGACGGCCTGCTCCGGAGACTCCGGCAGACCCAGGGACTCCAGGCCGCCCTCGGACTCGAAGGTCTCGGCAATCTTGCCGATAACCGGGACGGACTCGCCAGACTCGTTGTTAAAGGCCAACAGCTTATCCTTGGCGAAGGTGGCGACAGAGCCAGCATCAGAGTTGGTGATGTTCTGGATGTCGTCCATGGACATGCCCCACTCGGAAGCCTTGCTCTCCAGCGCGGAGGCGAAGGCGGCCGGGATCTCGAACTCGCCGGCGGCGGTGTTGATGGTGGTCTTCTCCCTATCGGCAGCGCCCTCAGAGCCAGCGCCCTCAGACTCGGAGCCCTCAGCACCGCTCGGCTCGGCGCCCTCGGAGGCGCCAGCGGACTCGGAATCCTTCATAGAATCCTTGGCGTTATCAACCGCGGAGCCAGCCGCGGCAGTAGCCTCGTTAGCGGCAGAGCCTGCGGTATCCTTTGCGGTATTCGCGGCATCCTCAGCGTCCGAGCCACAGGCGACCAGGCCGATAGCGAGGGAAGCAGTAGCGATACCAGCAGCAACGCGACGAGCGATAGTGTTCATGAAGAAATGACCTTTCATTAGGAATCTTTATGTTTGGACCCGTTTCTATAAGCAACGGCGTCTGCCATCGACCCTAATCGCACGTTCAGCAAATCCTCAAGATACTCTCAACCAAATGTGCCCCCGCTGACGGAGTTTTACCGCCGTTTGCCCTGCTGAGAGCCTTTCTTTCGTTTTGATAACGTTTGCTTGGATACCGATTTCTTGCCTTTAACGGCACCTGTCCGGCGCGCTTGCTTCGCCAAAGATTTTGCGCGTGCAGACTTTTTCTTCGTGTCCGTGCGCGACGAGTTCGGCGTACGCCCACGGGCGATTCCAACGAAGTCCTGAATGACTTCGCCGTCGTCCTCCTTGCGCCACACAAGGGCGATGAAGGTGCGGGGCGAGGGGGCGGAGGGGGCATCGGCAAGCGCGAGGGGCACGACCTGACGCTTGGAGAGCACCTTGAGCAGCGGGCGCGGGGCGACGACAATGCCGACGTTGGCCGCGACGATCTGAAGCGCGTCGCGCACAGCCTGCACGTCCACGACGCCAGTGTCCGGAATCCGGTAGTTGACAATCTCATCCGCGACATCCGCGGGGTTGACCGTCTCCCCCATCTCCGCGAGGATATGGTCCTTCGGCACCGCGATGCCTGGGGCCTCGTCATAGAGGCGCACCATGTGGAACGTGTCATCGATGCGGGGATCCCCAGCTTCCGGCACGCGCGCGAGTGCGAGGTCCGCGGAGCCGGCGAGGACGTCCGCGAGGGCGTCATCGGCATCCGCCGTGGCGAGCTCATGCGAGGTGTACTCACGGTAGCGGGTGAACCATTTCCCTGGCTCCGTGCCGGTGGCAAAACTAAGACGCAGCATGTTCCCCAGCTTACGGGGTGCTACGGTGGGAGCCATGACTCAACCAACCAGCCAGCCGTCGGGAACTGCCATGCGCCCGCAGACCGCGGCGAAGAAGCTCGGTATTTACCTTCCGGCCACCCCGGAAGAATTCCAGAACGGCGCCGTCACGCATGCGCAACTGCGCGAGCTCCAGGACAACCCGCCCCAGTGGCTTGTCACGCTACGCCAGGAGGGCCCGCACCCGCGTCCTGTCGTGGCGCAGAAGCTGGGCATTTCCGTCAACGCCATGAAGAAGAACGACATGGACCACCCGCTCACCACGGCCGAGATCAAGGCCCTGCTCGATGAGGCACCTGAGTGGCTCACCGCCGCGCGCAAGCAGCATGCTGAGCAGCGCGCCGGTGCTGCCGATGCCCCCGCTGCCGAGCGGCCTGCTCCCGGCACCGCCGTGGGTCCGTCGGTTGCGCACCGCGCCACAGAAACCGACGAAGACTAGTCCCGTTTCCCATCGCCGTTGCCTGCGGGCGCGGCGATTTTTCGTGTCTCCTTCACGAAGGCACTGTCCCGTTGGCAATAAGCGCAGGTCGCGCCATGACGCGGATTTTTCGCGACCAGCGCTTATTGCTGTTGGGACATGGCTTTCGTGCTTAGAGGCGCTCGGCGTACTGCCACAGGGCTGCGTTGAGAGCGGCGGCGTCGAGCTCGACGGCGGGCGCGGGGGTCGTCTGGCCGTCGTGGACCCACGCGACGACGGGCGTCAAACCGTGGAGGGCGCTCGCGACGAGAGCCGGAGATTTCTTTAATTCGGCGAGCGGGATGGCACGTCGGCGAGGCGCGGGCAGGAGTCCGGCCTCAACGACGGCGGTGACTGTGGTCGAGGCGAGGGTCTGAGATTCGGGAGCCTGGATCCAGTCACGGCCGTCAAAGACGAGGAGCGCGGCGTTGGCGGCCTCGAGCGCGTGACCGTTTGCGCGGAGCAGGGCGTCGTCGGCGCCATGTTCGCGGGCCTGCGCGCGCAACTCGCCGAGCATTGGCAAGTCAGGCCCCTTGACGCGCGGCGCGGTGCGTGGGTCCTCGCTCCCCGGGATCCACAGCGTGGTCGTGCGGCGCAGCGGCGGCGCGGGGCGGACGTCGACGCCAGCGTCGGTGATGCGGGGGAACCACTCGCCGGTGCACGGCACCGCGTCGAGGGACGGATAGCCAGCGCCGAAGCGGGCGCGATGCAGGTCGGGGCGGATGGCGCGGCCGTCGCGGACGAGGAAAGAATCGACGCGCATTAGAGCTCCACTCCCAGGGCGCGCAGCGGCCGCGTCTTCACGAGGGTTTCCTCCCACTCAGCCTGGGGGTCGCTCACGTGGAGCACGGCGCCGCCCATGCCGTAATACGCAGCCGGTGCGCCCGCGGCGCGAGCGTCGAGGCCGGGGATGACGAGGCCGCGGATGGTCATCGAGAAGTCCGCCGCGCCGTTCAGGCCGAGGTAGCCGTAGGCGCCGGAGTACACGCCGCGCCACGTGTCCTCAAGCGCGGCGATGATCTCCATCGTGCGCAGCTTGGGCGCGCCCGTCATGGAGCCGCCGGGGAACGCGACGCGGAGGACATCGACTGCGGTAGCGGCAGGTCGCGTGGCGGCCGCGGCGCGCAGGTGGCCTTCGATGACGCAGAGCAGCTGGTGGACCGTGGCGTAGCTTTCCACGATAAACGGCGCGGGCACGGCAACGCGTTCGCAGACGCGCGAGAGATCGTGGCGGACCATGTCGACGACCATGAGCAGCTCGGAGCGTTCCTTCGCGCCGGCGAGTTCGGACTTGAGTCGGGCGTCTTCGGCAGGATCATCGGAGCGGGGTCGCGTGCCCTTGATGGGCTTCGAGGTCACGCGGCCATTCGCGTCGACGGCGAGGAAAAGCTCGGGGCTCGTGGACAGCAGCGCGTTGCCTGCGAAGTCGATAAAGCCGCCGCGCGGCGTCGGGTTATCCGCGCGCAGGTTGAGATACGCACCGAGCGGCTCGGGGGCCGTCGGGAGTTCAAGGCGGTTGGTGAGGCAGACCTCGTAGGACTCGCCGCGCGCCATGGCCGCCTGGGCGCGGTCGATGAGCGCGAGGTAGTCGGCCTCGTCGTGGACGAGCCGCGCGGTGACCGGATGCCGCATGGCGGCGGGCGCGTCCGCGGTCGCCACGTCCCAGTCAGTGTCGCCACGCAGGCTCACACAATGGGTCACGCCGCGGGCATGGTCGATGACGACGGCGCGGTCAGTGAAGACGAACTCGGCGTCCGGGCCGGGCGCGTGGGGCAGGCGGCCGCGGAGAGCAGGCAGGACCTGCTCTCCCACCTCGTAGCCGAAGTAGCCCACCCAGCCGAGCGCGAAACCGCAGCCGGGTATCGGCGGGCCCACGCGGTCAGGCAGGCGGTGGGCAGCGAGTTCGGCGGAAAGCTCGGCGAAGACGTCGTCGCGGGTGACGTCGAAGGACAGATGCCGGGCGCGCGGGCCGGAGTCGTCGCCGAGGATGCTGAATTCGCCCTCGGTGAGCCAGAAGCGGTTGCCGGTGAGCTGCGCCGCGACGGCCGCCGGGTCGATGGCGTGATCGAGGGTGCGCACGGCGAAAAACTCGGACGCGTAGTGCGCGCGGGCGAGCTCCAGGAAATTCGCGATGAGCGCCTCGCCAGCTTCTGCGCAGACGGACTCGGGGTGGAATTGGACGGCCCAGCGGGGGCGTTCGGTAGCTGCTATGCCCATCACCATGCCGTCTTCGACAGCCGTAGCGTCGGTGAGCGTTGCCGTCACAGTAAAGCGCTCCGGAACCTCAGTGGCCGCGAGCGAGTGGTAGCGCACGACGGGCAGCGGACTAGGCAGACCGCGGAAGAGACCCGTGCCGTCGTGGGCGACGAGGGCTTCCTCGCCGTGGGCAGGGCGCGGAGCTGGTCCGACCGTGCCGCCGGCGAGGTGCACCATGGCTTGCAGGCCCAGGCATACGCCGAGGATCGGGCCATCGAACTCGCGCAGGACATCGGCGGTGATGCCCAGGTCCGCCGGGTTGGCTGGGGTACCGGGACCGGGTGAGATGAGGACGGCATCGGCAGCCGCAAGATCGACCGAAGCCCACGGGGTGTCATTGGGCACCACCGTGGGCTCGGTGTTGGTGACTCGTCGCACGTACTCCACCAGGTTGAAGGTGAAGGAGTCGTGGTTGTCGACGATAAGCAGGCGCATGGCCCGCTATTGTAGACCGCTTAGACCAGCTTCCAGTCCTCGAGGCCCTCGTAGAGCGGGAAGTCCTTGGCGACCTTCTCCACGCGGGCGCGCAGAGCAGCGACGTCGGCCTTCTGGCCGGCGGCCAGGGCGGTACCGATGATGTCCGCGACCTCGGTGAAGGCGGCGGAATCCAAGCCGCGGGTAGCCAGGGCCGGGGTGCCGATGCGCAGGCCAGAGGTGACCATCGGCGGACGCGGGTCGTTCGGGACGGCGTTGCGGTTGACGGTGATGCCGACCTCGTGGAGGAGGTCCTCGGCCTGCTGGCCGTCGAGCTCCGAGTTGCGCAGATCCGCAAGCACGAGGTGGACGTCGGTTCCGCCCGTGAGGACGTCGACGCCAGCGGCCTTGGTGTCCTCGGCGGTGAGGCGCTCGGCGAGAAGCTTCGCTCCCTCGAGGGTGCGGGCTTGGCGGTCCTTAAAGTCCTCAGACGCAGCGATCTTCAGCGCGATGGCCTTGGCAGCGATGACGTGCATGAGCGGGCCGCCCTGCTGGCCCGGGAAAACGTTGGAGTTGATCTTCTTGCCAAGCTCTTCCTTGGCAAGAATCATGCCGGAGCGCGGGCCGCCCAGGGTCTTGTGAACGGTGGTGGACACGACGTCAGCGTAGGGAACCGGGGACGGGTGCAGGCCAGCGGCAACGAGGCCGGCAAAGTGGGCCATGTCGACCCACAGCTTGGCGCCGACCTCGTCCGCGATCTCACGGAACGCGGCGAAGTCGAGGGTGCGCGGGTAGGCGGACCAGCCGGCGATGATGACCTTGGGCTTCTCAGCCAGGGCCTGTTCGCGGACCTTGTCCATGTCGATGCGCATGGTCTCAGCGTCGACCTCGTACGCGGCGACATCGTAAAGCTTGCCGGAGAAGTTGAGCTTCATGCCGTGGGTGAGGTGACCGCCGTGGGCCAGGGACAGGCCCATGATCTTGTCACCCGGCTCGGCCAAGGCGGAGAGCACTGCTGCGTTGGCCTGCGCACCGGAGTGCGGCTGGACGTTGGCGAACTCGGCGCCGAAGAGCTCCTTGGCGCGGGCAATGGCCAGGTCCTCGATGATGTCGACGTTCTCGCAGCCACCGTAGTAGCGGCGGCCCGGGTAGCCCTCCGCGTACTTGTTGGTGAGCACGGAGCCTTGTGCCTGCAGCACGGCGCGCGGCACGAAGTTCTCCGAGGCAATCATTTCAAGGGTGTCGCGCTGACGGGAGATTTCGCCGCCGATGGCCTGGAAGACCTCCGGGTCGAGCTCGCGCATCTCCTGGTAACGCACATCATTATTAGCAGTCATTAACGTCCCTTACGTATCGTGTCTGAAAGTCCTGCAGGGCGGCGCGGGGGCTTGACCCGGGCACGCTGCCTATCATCATAGAGCAGCTCACAGCCGGGAAACACCCGAACCTCGCGGAAATCGTTTGAGCCCAACCCGGGGTCATTCGCCGCTCCACGCCGGACAGGTGCGACAATGGACGCCATGGCGCGCTTTACCGATCCCAGCCCGTACCTCGACTTCGACCGCGAAGCGTGGCGGGCACTGCGCAACTCCATGCCGCAAGTGCTCACGGCCACCGAGGTCGAGGAGCTCTCCGGCATCGGCGAAAACATTGACCTTCACGAAGTCGCAGACATCTACCTGCCGCTCTCCCGCCTTATCCACATGCAGGTCTCCGCCCGCCAGAAGCTCACGACGGCCACGGACCACTTCCTGGGCAACCCACCTAATCACGTCCCGTTCGTCATCGCCGTCGCCGGCTCCGTGGCTGTGGGCAAGTCCACCACGGCGCGTCTACTGCAGGTACTGCTGCAGCGTTGGGAGTCCCACCCCAAAGTCGACCTCGTCACCACGGATGGATTCCTCTACCCCACTGCCACGCTGAAGGAACGCGGGCTCATGAGCCGCAAGGGCTTCCCCGAGTCCTATGACCGCCGCGCGCTCATGCGTTTTGTCACCGAGGTAAAGTCCGGCCGCCCGAAGGTCGAAGCCCCCGTCTACTCCCACATCAATTACGACATCGTGCCGGGTGAGAAGCAGATCATCGCGCAGCCCGACATCCTCATCCTGGAGGGCCTCAACGTCCTTCAGACTGGCCCCACGCTCATGGTCTCTGACCTCGTGGATTTCTCCGTCTACGTCGACGCCCGCACCTCGATTGTCGAGAAGTGGTACATCGAGCGCTTCCTCAAGCTGCGCCAGACCGCCTTCCGCCAGCCCGGCGCGCACTTCTCCCACTATGCCGACTTGGATGACACACGCGCGTATACGCAGGCGCGTGAAATCTGGCAGTCCATCAACCTGCCCAACTTGGTGGAGAATATTTTGCCCACGCGCGTGCGCGCCTCACTGGTGCTGCGCAAGGGCGAGAATCACCACGTCGAGCGCGTACGCATGCGCAAACTTTAAGCGCCGTGCGCGCGAGCCCACTCCACGATGGGCGCCAGCTCTGCAAAGTCCACGCGATCGACGTCTTGGTCGTAGGCGTCGCTCATCGCATGCTCATTGTCCGACTTGCGCGGCTTGAGCTTGAGCGCGGAGATAACGCCCATCATCACCGTGCGGTGCGCGGCGGACAGCTCCGAGTAGTTCATGCGCCCAGGCAGGTAAAAACACGCAACGTCTGGGACCATGCCGGCGAGCTGGTCCTTCTCGCGCGCGGCTTCGAGCAGCGTCATGCCCACGGCCACCGCGGCGACGGGACGCGTGCCAAAGTCGTGGTCCTTGATAAAGGACGCGGCCGGGATGCTAGGTCCGTGGACGTAAGAAGCCACGATCACGGGTCCGTCGGACGGGGCAAGCGAGGCGTCGGCGAAGTCCACCACGGAGGCATCGAGAAGCCGCCCCAGCTCCATCGCATACTCGCGGGTCGCGCCGTAGACGCTGGTGTAAAAGACCGTCGTCACTTGCCAAACCGCCGGGAACGATGGGAATAGTCGCGCAGCGCGCGCAGGAAGTCGATCTTGCGGAACGCCGGCCAGTACGTATCCGTGAACCAGATTTCTGAATACGCGGACTGCCACAGGAGGAAGCCGGACAGGCGTTGTTCGCCAGAGGTACGGATCACGAGGTCCGGGTCCGGCAGCCCCTTCGTGTACAGGTGCGACGTGATGGACTCCGCAGTAATGCGCGAGGCCATCTCCGTCACGGAGGTGCCAGCGGCAGCCTCGGCGCGGATGAGGTTCTGGACGGCGTCCACGATCTCCTGGCGTCCGCCGTAGCCCACGGCGACGTTGACGATGATGCCCTGGTTGTCCTTCGTCGGCCCCGCCGCCGCCTGCATACGCGAGGACACCACCTCGGGCAGCAGATCGAGGTGGCCGACGAGGCGGACCTGGCAGTCTAGCTCCATGCTGGAGAGGTGTTCGATGACATCGGAAATAATGTCGAAGAGCAGGTCTACTTCCTCCGCAGAGCGCTTGAGGTTCTCCGTGGAGAGCAGATAAATGGTGACGACCTCGACCTCGGTGTCGGCGCACCAGCCGATCATCTCGCCGATCTTCGCAGCACCCACGCGGTGGCCGTGGCTCACATCGTCGAAGCCAGCCTCGCGCGCCCAGCGACGGTTGCCGTCCGCCATAATCGCCACGTGCTTGGGCTGCGGAACGCCCTTGAGATCACGCAGAAGCCGGGCCTCGTACAACGGGTAGAGGACCTTCGGCAGCGCGGGCAGTCGTGGCTCAAATTTCACGGTGTCTAGTCTAGCGCCCCGCACGCCGCGCGCGGACCGCCGAGGCCAGTTCTGCCAGCAAATCCACAGTGACGTCGAAGTCCATGCACTTATCCGTGATCGACTGGCCGTAGGTGAGCTCGCTCGGGTCATCGCCCAGCTTCTGCGCGCCGTCCACGAGGAAGGACTCGAGCATAATGCCCGCGATGTGCTCGTTGCCGGCCGCGACCTGCGCCGCGATGTCGCGCGCGACCTCAGCCTGGCGCACGTGATCCTTGCCGGAGTTCGCGTGCGAGGCATCAATCATCAGCCGCGCATCCTCCCCCAGCGTCTCCACCGCGGCGCTTACCGATGCCGCCTCAAAGTTCGGTCCGCTCGTCCCGCCGCGCAGGATGATGTGGCAGTGGCGGTTGCCGTCCGTCTCCACGACGGACGGGGCGCCGTCATCCGAGGTACCGAAGAAGAAGTGCGGCTTGCTGGCGGCGCCCACCGCGTCGATGGCGACCTGGACGTTGCCGTCTGTGCCGTTCTTGAAGCCAATGGGCATGGACATGCCGGAGGCGAGCTGGCGGTGAACTTGGGACTCCGTCGTACGCGCGCCGATGGCGCCCCAGGCGACGGCGTCCGCGTAGTACTGCGGGGAGTTCGGCTCCAGGAACTCGCATGCGGCGGGCAGCCCCAGGTTGACAACGTCAGTGAGGATCTTGCGGGCCAGGCGCAGGCCACCCGGAATGTCGAAGCTCTGGTCTAGGTGCGGGTCGTTGATCAGGCCCTTCCAGCCCACCGTCGTGCGCGGTTTTTCGAAGTACACGCGCATGACCACCTTGAGGTCGTCCGACAGCGCGCGGGCGAGCGGCGCCAGACGGTTGGCGTAGTCCATCGCCGCTACCGGGTCATGGATAGAGCAGGGACCAACGACCACGACGAGGCGGTCATCTTCGCCGTCGAAGACCTCCGCGATCTCCTGGCGGTCACGCTCGACGGCGGCCATTTGCTCCGGGGTGAGCGGATGTTCTGCTTGGAGCTCGGCCGGCGTGGGCAGCTCATGGAAGGCGCGGACACGGCGGTTGGACGTCGAGGCCGGGTGGGACAGGGAGACGGGTGCGGACATCGCGGGAAACTTTCTGTGGTTCGGGATGAGCCGCCGCCCCGCAAGCTTCCAAGCCTCGGAGCGGCAAACAAAAAGCAGCTCCTCATCGTGAGGGCTGCTTCAAGGCTCCGGGCTTAAAAGGTGTGCGCTATGCCGACAACGTGGCAAGCGCGCGGGTCATACCCGGAGCCTTGCCAAAATAAAATCGGTGAACGAACATACCGCTTACCGTAGCATACGGGGGTGAGCCTATCCCCCATGAGACGGGACACCGCACCCGCGACATGAGAAACCCGCGAGCGGCACGAGGCCATCCCGCGGGTGTGTAGGCACGAGACTAGAAGATGAACTTCTTGCTGTTGTCGTAAATGCCGGCGTCCTTCATCGCGGCATCGAGAGCCTCCTGATCGAAAGGATCAATGCCGTGATCTTGCGCGAAGAGCTGGCGGCGGCGGAACCGCGAGTAGCGGCGATGGAAGAACCAGCCAGCGGTCAGCACGGCGACACCCATGAGCGCGAGGACGAGCAGGCCAATGGGCGAGGCCTTGCCAAACTCAGGGCCCATCGGGCCATCTGACGCGGTCGACTGCGCGAGCACGTACAGCGTCGGCTGCATGGAGGACGTAGCAGCGGCGAGAGTACTAACAATGGTCATGGCTTAAGCTTCCTCTTTTTCTTGGATGCCCGCAAATAGATCGGTCTCCGGAAGATCCGTCGCTACGCGGGTGCGCGCGAGTTCGAATTCCTCCGTGGGCCACAGGCGGCGCTGGTCCGCTGCCGGCGTAATAAGGAACGCGCCGGCCGGATCGATCTGCGTCGCGTGGGCGCGCAGCGCCGCCTCGCGCTGCTCGAAGTAATCACCACACTCGACCTGCGTGGTGACACGGGACATGATGTCGCCGAACGTCGTGTCCCAGCGGGCCATCATCGGCGCGTACGGACTCGGCTTGCCCGCTGCCAGCAGCTCGTCGTGGAAGAGCTTCATGCGCTGGAAGACGAAGCCGTGCGTGTAGTAGAGCTTGAGCGGCTCCCACGGCTGGCCCAGCTCCGGGTGGTAGTCCGCGTCGCCGGCTTTCTCCCACGCGATCATGGACGCGCGGTGAACCATGAGGTGGTCCGGGTGCGGGTAGCCGCCGTTTTCGTCATAGGTGACGATGACGTGCGGGCGAAAGTCACGAATGGCCTTGACCATCGCCTGCGCCGCGTTGTCATCGCCGAGCTTGGCAAAGCAGCCCTCGGGCAGCAGGTTCTCAATTTCTTCCGGGGTGCCCTCCGGCAAGCCGGAGTCGACGTAGCCCAGCCACTGGTGCTGCACGCCCAAGGCCGCGGCGGCGCGTGCCATTTCTTCGTGGCGCACTTCAGCCATGTTTTCCACAATGCCCGGCTTGTCCATCGCCGGATTGATAATGTCGCCGCGCTCGCCGCCGGTGCAGGTAAGAACAAGGACGTCGTTGCCCTCTGCAGCATACTTTGCGGTCGTCGCTGCACCCTTGGACGACTCATCATCCGGGTGCGCGTGAATGGCCATGAGGCGCAATCCGCTCATCGGTAATCCCTACTATCGTTTCTCATCGCTTCAAGCTTGTAACCCTACACAGTTTAAGCCACTTTCTGGCACACGCGAACACCGGCTAAACTAGGTCTCCATGAGCACATCTGATGGCGGCCAGTCGCGCCGTTCCGCCCGCTACGCGGAACGTACCAACCATGAATCCCGCGAAGACTCCTTCAACATCACGAGTAAAGCCATCGCGCTGGTCTTCGTCGCCGTCATCATTGCCACGATCTTCTACGGCTTCCGTTACTTCCAGTCGCGCGAGCAGACGAACGCTGAAATCTCCATGGTCACCCAGCAGATCATCAGCGATGACACCACGCGCGTGTGGGCTGACATCACGCGCTCGCGTCCTGAGGAAGCCGCCTACTGCATTCTCGTCGCCTACGACTACGAGAAGGTCGAGGTCGGCCGCCGCGAAATCGCCCTTGCTCCCGACGGCAAGGAGTCGATCCGTGTCTCCGTCGACGTGCCCACCAACGCCCGCGCCGTCGCTGGCGGCGTCTACGGTTGCTCCAGCCTTGTCCCGCCGTACCTCGACACAGAGAACCCACAGTACAACGTCGAGTCCTAGACCGCGCCCCGCGCACGCACTTTCTCCAAACCGCTAACCACACCATGGCCGACGTGGGCATATCGCTGTGCTAAAATTTTGAGTCACACATGGTCTGGCCGCTCGTTGCGGCTGGGCCCTTATGCTGGTTGCACCAGCACACCTCACAATCCATCTTTAAGGGAAGGTCGCCGCATGGCTGAGCACCAGAAGCAATACATCACTCCGGAAACCAAGGCCAAGCTCGAAGAGGAGCTGCAGGCTCTTATCGACCACCGTCCGGTCGTTGCTGCGGAAATCAACGAGCGCCGCGAGGAAGGCGACCTCAAAGAGAACGCCGGCTACGACGCCGCGCGTGAGATGCAGGACCAGGAAGAGGCCCGCATCAAGCAGATCTCCGAGGTCCTCGCGAACTCCACCACCGAGCGTTCCGGTATCGAGGAAGGCGTCGCCAACGTCGGCACCGTTGTCCACGTCTACTACAACGGTGACGAAGAAGATAAGGAAACCTTCCTCATCGGTACCCGCGCTGCCGCCTCGGACAACCAGGACCTGGAGACCTACTCCGAGCAGTCCCCGTTGGGCGCCGCCATCCTCGGCGCGCACGAGGGCGAGACCCGTGAATACACCGCCCCCAATGGCAAGACCATCTCGGTGACCATCGAGTCCGCCGCTCCGTACGACTCTGCCAAGGCCGCTACCCCGCGCGGGGCTTAATTTCTCTCATCACCCAAGGATTGTTCATCATGAAGAAATTCACTGCTTCTGTGGCTCTCGTGGCCGCCGCTGTCTCTCTTGCTGCATGCCACCCGGCTCACGAGAAGGACTCTGAGGTCAAGGTCACCAACGCCGTGACCCAGGCACCGAACGTCACCGCAGAGAAGTCTGCAGACAACACCGCAACCACGGTCACAACCCCGGCCGCCACCATTGCGGGCGAGGCCACCCCGGTCGAGGGCTCTGCTGCCACCGCTGAGGAAGGCGTCGAGGGCGCCGCTGCCACTGCCGCTACCATTCAGCAGCCGGCTCAGTAAGCACGCTAACGCTCAAAGCCCGGCCGCACCGTAGTGCGGCCGGGCTTTCGCGTGCCCGCCCTCCCCTCAGGACGGCCACGCGGCAGTGGCACCACCCCCGAGTAGCAGTGCCCCCGCCGCGCCGGGCGGTGGCACCTCCCCCGCAGGTACCACCGCCCTGAGCGTGTCCCCCACGGACAATTGTGCCCAATATATTTGGCGAATTCCCCCTCACGGCTTAATTCTCAGAATTAAGAAATACCGAACCGGATAAAGACTTTTAAACGCAAAAGTAAAGAGCAATTAAAGTCCGCAGGATATGCGTTGGAAGCCACAATGCCAACCGTGTAGACGCGCGCGCCACAACGCCTGAAGCGGCTACCCCCGCCTACCCCAAATAACCAAAGTGCAATTAAGCCAACATACAGGTACTACCCATGAAGCTGCTGTAGGGCCTGTTCAAAACCCACGAAATACGACAGTGCCCGCGGTGACCTAGTCACCGCGGGCACTGTGTTTTAGAAGCTTTTAGCGATTCTGGAAGTAGCTCAGCAGACGGAGAATCTCCGTGTAGAGCCAGACCAGCGTCACGGCGAGCCCCAGCGCCACGCCCCAGGCGTTGCGAGCCGGAGCCTGCGCGCGGATGAGACGGTCTGCTTGGTCGAAGTCCGTGAGGAAGGACAGCGCGCCGAGGACGATGCACACGAGCGAGAAGATAATCGCCAACGGGCCGCCGTCACGCAGCGGGCTGAAGCCGGTAAACAGCGCGAGCAACAGGTTGCCCAGCGCCAGCACAGCCACACCCACGAGCGCGCCCAGCATGATCTTGTTGAACTTCGGCGTCACGCGCACCGCTCCCGTCTTGTAGACGAAGAGCATGCCAATGAACACGCCCACGGTACCGAGCACCGCCTGGCCGATGAGCGAGGCAGCGGACGCGCCGCCGACCGTCACGTTGGTGAACATGAAGGAGAACCCGCCCACGAACAGGCCCTCAAAGACGGCGTAGATAAGCGTGGTGGCCGCAGAGCCCCACTTCTTACCGAACGTGGCCACGAGGACCGTCACAAAGCCACCCAGCGCACCCACGAGCGTGAGCAGCGAGGCCAGACCCGGGCTCACAAAGATCGCGATGCCGAAGTTGACAATGGCGCCGACGATGATGACGGCGAGGGTAATGCCGGTCTTCGTCACCACGTCATCAACGGTCATGGGACGCTCAGCAGAGCCCTGCTGTGCGTAGTGGTTGCCGTCAAAAGAGCTGCCAGCGTAGGGGTTTGCAGAGTAGCTGTCCTGGCTGGAGCTGGTCAGAGAGTTCATGACCGGGTTGCTAGAGCGCACGGAAGTCACTGTCCTTTCACAGAGTTTTTGTTCTTCTCCTCTATTTAACGCATGAAGTCGCGCGGAAGTTCCCGCCCGCGCGTCGGGGTTTCTTACGCGGACTCATTCGCCTGCGCCGAGCCCGGGCTGCCCTCCGGCGGCTCGCCCCCAGGTCCGCCCTGGCCCGGCATGGGCACCGCCGCGACCTGGGCCTTCGTGGTGGGATCGACGGGAACGTCGATGCTCACCGCGTACCCGTCGGCCACAGACCCCGTCACCGTCGGCGTCTGCGCGTCCCAGCCATCGGAGAACACGTTGTCTGTCTCCAGCGTGATTCTGTCGAGGTTGCGCGTCGAGCCGTTGTACTCACTCTGTTCATAGACAGCACGCGCCACGTCTTCCGGCACCACGATTTACAAGTTCAACACGTTATTCGTCGCATCCTTAATGTCATCGATGGAGGGAAAACCTCAAAGTGAATGTGCGGCCAGCGCCCCGTGTAACAGCCCGGCACGAGCGAGTCGAAGGTGACCTGCACGCCACGCAGCCACGGCTCGCCTGTCACGCCGTTCGAATACATTGAGTACTCGCCCGGCGGACTGCAGTGCCAGTGAGCGGCGCATTGTTATTGGAGATGTCGATGAGGTTCATCGTGAGCGTCATGGGCGTGCCCGTGATACTCCCGCCGCCCTCGATCGAAGACGTGAGGTCGCGGCGTTCAATGCCGGATTCCTCCAGCACGTCCGGACCGTTCGAGCCGTCGCCTGGGTACGGCCCAGCCGTCTCCGTATTAAGCTCCACGCTTTCCGATGCCCCCCCCCCCCCCCCCCCCCCCCCCCCCCCCCC